>NZ_MOMO01000174.1:0-49067 GCF_009933855.1 Pseudomonas sp. SG-MS2
CAGCAGTTTTACCACGGCCTGGCGCTGTTCGCGCATGCGCGCAAGGAAGGTTTCGACATGCTGGATGCGTTCGGCGACACGCATGTTCGGCCAGGCGCCGCGGCCTTTGTCATAGGCCTGCACGGCGGCGTCCAGTGCCGTCAGTGCCGTATCAGCATCGAGCAGCGGGGCGCTGCCGAGGATGACCTGTCGCTCGCCGTCCCCTTCTTTTAGCCAAACCGGGCTGCGCACGGTGGCCAGCGGGCCGTCCCAGCGCCTCAGTTCGCCATTGACGAGGTAATCGCGTTGCTCCAGGGGGGCACCCAGCTGCCAAGGGGTGGGGACATCCTCGGCAGCAGGGAACAGCGAATCGAGCAGGTGGTCCATGTGTACTGCACCTCACAAGTCTGGGTAGGTGAATCGCTTCAGCTTCGAGGATGCACCCGGCGAAAGAAAAATACCAGTCTGGCTCAATATTGCCCGCAGTGCGCCGATACATAAGCAATCGAGCGCATACGAAGGCCTATGACCCCGTCCAATACCCCACTACCTGATGAACCGCCGCCCACCGGCCAGCTGCGCCGCTCCCTTGGCAGCCTGATGCCGGTGGGCTTTGCCCTGGCCGGGATCGCCCTGTCGGTGCTGCTGGGCCATCTGGACGTGCAGCGCCAGCCTGACGGCCTGATGGCCAGCCCTCTGGTCTCGCCGCTGCTCTGGTTCGCCCTGGCCTGTACAGGCTTGACCAGCCTGTTCCTGGCCCTGATCAACCGCAAGCAACGCCAGCTGCAGCAACGCAATCGAGAACTGCGCAGCTCCCAGGCGCAACTTGAGCGGCTGGCCCACTACGACACCATCACCGGCTTGCCCAACCGCGTGTTGTTCCAGCAGCAACTGGCCGATGCCATTCTCAAGGGCGATGGTCTGGCTGTGTTGATGCTGGACATCGATGGCTTCAAGCAGGTGAACGACAGCCTCGGCCATGCCATGGGCGACCTGTTGCTGCAGCAAGCCACCGCGCGTTTTTTGCAGGAGCTGGACGCGCCTGACCGGGTGTGCCGCCTTGGCGGCGACGAGTTCGTTTTCATGTTGCGCGGCACCCAGGGCCAGGTGAGCCACCAGGTGGCTCACCTGCTGCGCTGCCTGCAACGCCCGTTCGATCTCAATGGCAGTACCGCACTGGTGACCGGCAGTATCGGCCTGGCCAGGTGCCCGCAGCACGGCGAGGATGTCGGCAGCCTGCTGCGTCACGCCGATACGGCGATGTATGCAGCCAAGGAAAGCGGGCGCAACGCCTGGCGCCCCTACCACACCGACATGACTGCCCGCCTGCAGCAGCGCCTGGAGCTTGAGCGCAACCTGCGCCGTGCCTTGCAGGCGAACGAGTTCGAGCTGTGGTATCAACCCAAGGTCGACCTGTTCAGCGGCTGCCTGCAGGGTGTCGAAGCATTGCTGCGCTGGCGGGACCCTGTTCATGGCCTGGTGTCACCGGCCGAGTTCATCCCGCTGGCAGAGCGCACGGGCCTGATCATTCCGCTGGGTGAGCGCGTGTTGGCGCTGGCTTGCGCGCAGATGGCCGCCTGGCGCGACGAGGACCGCGTACCCGGGCCAATGGCGATCAACGTGGCGGCGCTGCAGATCGAGCGCAGCGACTATGTCTCCAGCCTGGCCCAGGCGCTGGAGTGTCACGGCCTGGCGCCGAGCCTGCTGGAAGTGGAAATCACCGAAAGTCTGCTGATGGAAAGCCAGCAACAGGCCTGTGAGGTACTGGCCCAATTACAGGCCATGGGCGTGACCACGGCGGTGGACGACTTCGGCACGGGTTATTCGTCACTGGCTTATTTGCGAGCGCTGCCGATCGATCACCTGAAGATCGACCGTGCGTTCATCAAAGACCTGCCGGACGATGACGATGCAGTGGCCGTGGCCCGGGCCATCATCGACCTGGGCCATGCGTTAGGCTTCCGGATCACTGCCGAGGGCATTGAAACCCAGGAACAGTATGACTTCTTGCGCAACGCCGGTTGCGACCAGGGGCAGGGCTATCTGCTGGCCCGGCCAATGCCGGCGGCGGACCTTGCGCGCTGGCTGGCGACCCGGGCCGAGCGGGGCCGCCAGGGCAGTGCCTGAAGCGGCTCAGAGATCCAGCAGCAAGGTAGCCGGCGAGTCTAGCGCCAGATCGCGAAAAGCGGGGTCTGCGTCCATGCGTTCGAGGCAGCGCCACAGTGCCTCCAGGCCTGCATCGAAGTCATCGAAATCGGCGATGTCCTCGATCAGCTGGCGCAGCTCTCGCCGGTAGTGCAACGGCACGCGCGCCCACAAGCGCAGTCGCTGTGCGCTGGCATTGGCCAACAGCGGCTGGTAGTCGATATCGGATACCAGAAGGTCAGCTCCATGAAGCTGGAAGTAATCCTCAATCTGCTCGCGAATGGGCAGCCCTAGCGCCGGGCTTTCCAGGGCCAAGGCATTGGCGTTGGCCGCGGGCAGGGTGAACCCCTGTGGAAGGCGCTGGAACTGGTTCTCGGACAGGTCGATGATCAACACCGACTCCAGTCGTTGAAGGCCTTGGGGGAGTTCGGTCAGGCCGCAGTTGACCATGAACACCGAGCCGAGCCCTGGAAGGTTCTGCAGGTTCGGCGCGTGGAGCAACGGGTTCTCGGAGAGATCCAGCACCCTCAACCCGTCCAGTCGTTCCAGTGCTGCCTGTGAGCGTGCGTCCCAGCTGATGCGGTTATGTTCAAGGTCAAGCCATTGCAGGTTGCCAGGTACCCGAACCTCTGGAACCGCGGCGAAGCGACAACGGCTCAAG
Organism: Pseudomonas sp. SG-MS2; assembly: GCF_009933855.1. Lineage (NCBI taxonomy): Bacteria > Pseudomonadati > Pseudomonadota > Gammaproteobacteria > Pseudomonadales > Pseudomonadaceae > Pseudomonas > Pseudomonas sp. SG-MS2. Next base: position 2,786 of record NZ_MOMO01000174.1, read on the forward strand.
GTCAGGCGCTGCAGTTCGGGCAGGCACTGCAGCCAGTGTGCGGGCAACTCGCTCAGTGCGCTGTTACCGCTGAGGTCAAGGTCCGCGACGTGGCTAAAACCTGCTGGCAACGTGAGGGTCGCCAAGTCGCTGTTTTCCAGTTCGAAGTTTTTCAGATCCAGGGAGTGGATGCGTTGACCGGTGGACAGCACACGTATCGAATTTTGCTGCCAGGCGTTGAGAATCCTGCGCACGGCGGGCTGGCGCCGGGGAACGGCCGTTGCCCATCGATCGAGGTCGGTGCGCAACTGTCTCAAGGTGTCTTCACGAATGCGCAATTCTGTCTCTGCAGAGCGCATCGTGTTACGCCAGTCTACCTGTAAGCGCTCGGCCTGTTCTTGGGTGATGCTGGGGTAGAGCCTGCGCAAGCGCGCCGGCACGCTTTGGTTGAAGAACGGTGAGGCGGGTGCCAGTGGAGTGACAGGTGCGCCACCGCGCAACCTGGGACGCGGGGTAGGGCGCTTGGCCTGTGGCCCCCAGAGGCGCATCGGCCACTTGCGCCGCTCGGCAGCGGCCAGGCGCTGCGTGCGCTCGCCCAGCGCGCCAGCACTGCCCCACGCGCGCTTGAGGTTTGGTGGCGCTGCGGCGTACAGCGCCTGGTACGCATCGGCATGCACTGGCCCGGCAACCGGGCGTTCGCCATTGAAGACCTCGTAGCCTTGACCCGACCTGAGCAACAGGCAACGCTCGCTGGCCTGTTCGTCGCCGATGGCTGCCAGCACGGTGCCCTCTGGCGTGGCCTCGCGGATCTCAACGCGCAACTGCTGTGGCCAGCCGGAGTACCGTTGCATGCAGGCGAGCAGCAAGCGTTCGCTGTCGCGGTTGGCCAGGCGCGGCTGATACAGGCCTTCCAGGGCACGGACCAATGGCAGATCCCGGGTGATCTGTTCGGCTTCCAGGTGCAGCCAGGCCGGTAACGCTCCTTGCGCTTGCCAATTGGCCAACGCCTCCGGTGAGAGCCGAGCCAGCAGACGCCTGGCAAGCGGTGGGGTCAATGGCGCGTAGGTATCGCACATCCGCTGCTCGGCGGCGCTTGTCGTACGGCCGTAAATACGCGTCAGTGCTGCGCCGTCCAGCTCGGGCATTTGCTTCGCCAGGGTAAAACGCTCCAGCGTATCGGCAAGCAGTGCAGGGGTGGCTTCACCGGCCAGGTGTACTGCCTGCAAACGTGCCCGGTCCACACCACTGATGACCATGGCCTGTTGCAGTTGCGCATCGTCCAGTGCATCCACAGGCAAGCCCAGGCGGCGCACGCACTGGCTGTCGGACCAGTCCTGAGGTGCCTCGTGTTCCGCGCGCCAGGCGCCTTCGCCGTTGTGTTCCAGCAGCGGCCGGTAGGCCTCGTGGTCACTGGGGTGGACGATCCTCCAGCGTTGGTCGGTGCCGTCCAGGGCAATTTCATAGTGTTGGCCATCCAGGTGGATGAATTGTCTGCCCTGGTGGGTTCGCAACCCTTGCGGGTTGGCTTCAAGTTCTGCTGGTAACTGCACGTTGCTCGCATAGCCCTTAAGGTCTGCACGCCAGAGCCGTCGGCTGCCGTCCCGCAGTTTCACCGGTTCAAGGCTTTCCATCAGCGCGCTGTTGAACAGCCTGGGCAGCACCTTGCCTGCCGCATGCAGACCGCCGATCGCAGCAAGGTTCAGGCCTACCGCCTCAATGTGCTGCAAGGCCAGGTGGCGGTCGCCGATGCTCCAAGCCTGGTAACCGTCGATCACCTCCCCAAGCAACTGGCAGGCGATTACCCCTGTCAACAGGGTGCCAACCCCGGGTATGAAGAAACCTGCAACCATCAGTGCGTCCAGCCCCATGCTTTGCCACTGGGCGATGCGCCGTTGGTGCGCTTGCCTGTCGACCTCTGCGGTAGGCACTGCCACGGCTGCGGCCTCGGCCTTCAGGCGTGCCACATGATCGCCATAGAGGAAAGCCAGCAGTGGCGCCTCGATGGGGGCAAGGGTCAGGTGCAGGTCGGCGCCCTCGCGCATCGACCACCGTTGATCTGCGGGGCTGTTACCTGGGGCGTCGAGGTTCTGGTGCAACAGGTCGAGGAAACGATAGCACTGCAACGATGAGACGTATCGCTGGAAACCCCGTCGGTAATCCGCTTGCAGCAAGTGGGTGGCGAGATGTGCATGTACGCCGGCACGGCCGGGAAACTGCAGCAGGCGCTGCTCATCACCGGGCAGGTACACCAACAAACCCGCCGTGCCGGCGTCGATGATCAGCACTTCGTGCAGTGCGATGCCGAACAGCGATGGCTGCCAGCAGCGTACGGGGGCCTGTGCCAGCAGTTGTTCAATGACATCACGGCCGGCGCCGGTAATGGTGTGGCGCAGCAAGGCCATGTCGGCGGCAAGGCGCAGGCGGTCACGCAGGGTCGTCATGAAGGCCGCGCGTACCGGGCTTGAGGGCGTTTCGAAGATCGCCTGCAGGTGTTCCTGATAACGCTGCCCAATGTCCAGGTCCCGGCAACTGCGGGCGAAGCCGCTGGGAGCAAGCGACAGCGGGTTGATACGGTATGACTCGGACGGCAGGTCGATATCGACCAGCGTTTCGCTGTCGCCCAATGTGGTCTGGCCGACGACCGTGGTGGCTTCGAACTGCGCATCACCGTCCAGTACCAGGGCGCTGTCGTGGCTGAACGTGGGCTGCTCTTCGAAGTTGTGCAGGGCGGCTTCGAGCAGGCTGGTCGCTTTGTGGCCGGTGACGTAGGTGCCGAAACTGAACCTGTGTTGAATATGGATGAGCTGGGTACTGCGCAGCGGCACCGACAGTTGGTGCTCGGCCTTCAGTCGTTGCTCGAGCACGGCTTCGGCGAATTCAGCAACGTTCTGCAGGCCCGCCATGGCGCGCGCCAGTTGGTACTGCGAGTCGTCCAGGCGGCGCTGGCTGGCAAGCACTGCTTCGCGCAGATCGGGTGCAGCATTGGCGAACCATGGCGCTTGACCCTCCAGGCCTTGCTCGGGCTGCACGCTCTCGCGCAAGCGCCGCCAGTGCTCAGGTTGCATCGTTCTGGCCCAGGCCGGTAGCTGTTCCTGGATCAGTTGCTGATGAGGGTTTTGAAGGGCGAAATCAGTCATCGTCGGTACCTGCATGAGAGAAAGAGCCGATAGCAGGCGCCGTTTGCATCGTAGCGGTGAGGTAGTTAATTACCCATTGCAACAATCAATGACCCAACGCGTACAGGAAAGAAAATTGACGTCATGAAATGAAGGCAGGCGATTGCAAAACGCCGCTTGCTAATACGCGAGCTTGCATCTTAAATTGTTACTGAATGTTAGGCCGGCAAGGGGCAATGTTGTCGGATTATCAGTCGCTTACGTCATTGTCTTGAGCAATAACCCGCTTCTCTTCCGATAAGGCCGTTTGAATTCAAAGGACGTCGAAGAAGAAATGAAAGCGCACATGATGGCCATAGCTCGAAAACTCATCTCACCTTCGCTGCGTTACGAGATCAGAACCGTATCAAACGTGTTACGCGACATGCTTGGGCGGGCGTGCTTCTGGCATTGGGAGGTCGCCCGGTTCAGGCTGCAGCAGCAAAGCCCCTACGAAATTCTCTACATCGGCAGGAAGCAACAGCGCGAAATGGCCAAGCTGTTGATAGGCGGCAAAGCGCAACAGCAGGCACCAGCACCCGAGGGCCCGGCGGGCAGCGTGCCCAGCCGCGTAGTAGTCAGTGAGTTACCCACCCTCGGGGCACTGTCCGTACCGCACTACCTGAGTGCCGTCGTACCGCTTGGGCGCTCGCTGGACGATATCACCGCGCGCTATGACAGTGAGTTGCGCCGCAGTATCCGCAAGAACCGACCGCTGTACCAGATGAGGCAAACGCTCTCGGATGACGAAATTGCCATGGCCGACCGTGACCTGCTTCGGCCTTATGCCAGCGCACGGCAAGGCATTCATGCGGCACAGTTTCCCACCGAGGAGGTGTTTCGTTTGGCCAAGGGGGTAGGCCGCCTGGACTTGATCACCTTGGATGGCGAGGTGGTGGCCTGTCACCTTGGTTGTGAGATAACCCGGGCTGGCAAGCGCTACTGGAGCACCTTGCGTTTCGGTTACTGCGAAGCCGTGTTTTCCGATGCCAAGAAACTGCGTGAGGTCAACTCCATCACCACCTACATGGCGTTGGAGTGGGCCTTGGCCAATGGCTACGACTATTACGACATCGGTCTTTGTCTGGCGCGCCCGGATGACGGGTTACTGAAGTGGAAGCGGCGGCGCGGGGGTGATATCGACTCGCTGGGCAACCACGCTTACATGTTCATCCGTCTACCCAAGACGGGAGTGGCCCGGTTTCTTTGGGACACGCCGCTGTTTGCGGTCGAGGGCAACAAGTTGACGCTGCACCTGGGTTTACCGGAAGGGTCCAGTGATGAAGCGCTTGCAAGCCGCTACCACGAAATGGTGTTTGGCGGCCTGCACAAGATATACCTCTATGGAAATAGAAGTTCGGGTGAGTTGTTTTTCGAGAACTTGCGCGAACGGTATGCCAACTTGAAATCACCGCCCACGATGGAAAGGGTGTTGTCCAATTAACTTAGCGTCAGGGCCGGCCTGGATAAGGACGTCGCTTGCGAGCTTTTTGGCGTGCTTATTATAAGGGGGCTTTCCATGGGTAGCGATATATCCAAGTTCAGTTCGACGCTGATCACCAGCGAAACTGTCTGGACACTGGCCGCCTACAAACACATGGCCAGAAAGCGGCTTGCCCGTAAAGCCGATATCGACATAAAAAGTCGGGCGGTTAAAACCTGGGACATCGCGCCCGGCGAAACCACCGTCTCTCCACCGGCGTATTTCTTGCCCAACCAGCTGGAACGCGTGACCGGTTGGGAGGCCAAGCGTTTTTTCCCCCATGTTCACCCCGCGCTCACCATGGAAGGCGGTATCCGTGCGCAGCAAGGCCCGACGCGCGGCTACCTGCTAAAGGATGTCTGGCTGATTGACGGGGCGTTATACAAAGACGACGCCAGCCATTGGCTGTCGTTGAAGCCCAGCACTTTCCCGCGGGTAACGGTGGACTACGAGATAGAGCGGGGTGCTGTGTATTGCACGCAAAACGGCAACACTTGGTTTGGTACCTGGTTGATGGAAGATTGCCCGACCTACGCACTGGCCTGCAACGAGGGCATCCCTGTTACCACGGCACCATCGGCCAGGTTTCCATTGTTTACCCAGGCCCCCGGCTATGAGGCGTGGCTGGACATGCAACCCTTGCGCTTGCGCAGCGCATTTTTCAAGGAGCTGGTGCTGTTCGACGACGTGAGCAACAACCGCAGCCGGCATCAGCGCTACCGTGCCATGGGCGACAAGTTGCTGTCGCATGTGGACCCTGTAACGCACCCTGGCGTGTTCATTCTGCGCGGCTGTGAAGGCCAATTGCGTTTGATGCGCAACGAACTTGAGGTCGCCGAACACTTGCGCAAGTACCGTGGCTTTCGCGTGATCGACCCACTCAGGTGCGATGTGCCGACCATCGTCGCGGCATGCGCGGGGGCCAGGACGGTGATTGGCGTGGAAGGCAGCCAGCTGGTTCACGGCGTCAATGTGCTGCGTTCAGGCGGCTCGCTGCTGGCGCTGCAGCCGCCTAACCGCTTCGTCAGCTACTACAAGTACCTGACGGACCGTGACCATCAGCATTTTGGCTTCGTCGTCGGCACGCCGCAGGGTGATGGCTTCACGATCGATATTGATGAGGTCGAACGTACCCTCGATCTTTTTCCGTCATAAGCGTGACGCTAAGCGCAATGATTCTCAATGTTTCTCGCCTATGAAACACATCGTTCAAGTCGTGCCCCGGTTCGACTACCCGCATGCTGGCCAGGGTGGGGCGCTGATGACAGTTTATTTTTATGGCATATCAATGAGTTGCTTGAAGCGCGAGCGGGTGAAAAGTGCCTGCATCTTCTGCATGTCGATAATTTGACGAGTCGAGGGGCAGTCGATTGAGATTTATTATGGTGTCGGAACGTTGACGTAATGGCATCGTGCCCATAAGCTCCAATCAACAGCGATTCATTCCTCCGCCAAAAACCCATAATAAATTTTCCTCTTCGTAGGAGGGGACCATGCGCTCAACACTGTTCATCAAATCCATCTTTCTGTTGGTGTTATTGAGTGGTGCGGCACGGGCGGCTGATTCTTATATGAGCCAGGCAAATATTGTTCCCTTGGCAACGGCAGGCTGGGTGTTTGCGTTTGCGGTGATCGGCTTTGTCGCAGTTGCCAACAGAAAGAAAATTTGAGGACGCTGTTGTTACCATTACGATCAACTTAACCGTACTGCCAGTGAATTGACGCTAAATAATAGATGTTTGCGTCGAAGACGGGATTAGCCGCTTGTCAATTTTACAGCTGTTGCTATATTCCAGTAGCTGACGCCCCAGACGCAAATTGGCAGTGGCAGGCGAAGCGGCATTGCGGTAAAGGGCCTCCTGGATGCTTGAGGCCGTCGCAGCGCTGTAACGGCTGCGAAGTGGAGCGAGAGGTTTAGTGTCGTTCTCATTCAGTGCTCTTGAACCTGGGCCGCAAGGCCGGAGGGATCCCTCATGGCGCGTTTGCTGATTTCCATCCTTTGCGTATTCGTGACTTGGTCCGGCACCAGCGTGGCCGATCAAGGCAACCCGGCGTACCTGCTCAGCCCCGGTGACAGGGTGCTGATTTCGGTCTGGCAAGAGGACACCCTTCGCCAGGAAACCGTCGTACTTCCCGATGGCAGCATCACCTTCCCGCTGGCAGGTCGAATCGATGTGGCCGGGCTGGACGTCACAGCGGTTGCCGACAAGGTCACTGCCGGCCTCAAACCCTACCTGGCAGATCCTAATGTAAGCGTCGTCGTCACGGGTACGGCGGGCAACCTTGTGTATGTGCAAGGCAAGGTCATCAAGCCAGGCCCGGTGCCCATGGCAGGCCCTACGGCGGTGCTTCAGGCGCTGAGCATGTCGGGTGGAATGGACAAATTCGCCGACGAAAGTGCCATCAAGGTCATCCGCGGCAGCGGCCCTTCACAAAAGGTATTGCCGGTGCGCTACAAGGATCTGGTTTCCGGGCGCGACATGTCCACCAACTTCCAACTTCAGGCTGGCGATACGCTGGTCGTACCTTGACCCTACCAATATATAAGAATCTCTAGTGCCTATTTTCCGACCAACGAATATTGCGACGGCAATCATGATGTTGCCGTTGTCTGGGGTGGTTCACGCCGCCATTTGGCAGTCTTCAGTCGTGGTGCCCACGTCTGTCGAGTACGACAGCAACCCATTGCTCCTGACGTCCGAGGAGAAAGGTGTGACGCGTACCATCATTGCGCCCGACTACAGCCTGATCGGTCAGTTCGACCGCGACCAGTTGCGCCTGGGCCTGGGTGTCAACGTGCTGCGCTCATCCGACCGGTCGATCGTCGATGACCGAGAAGACCCCAAGGTGAGCCTGGGGTGGCAGCGCGAGACCGAGACCGGTGGCTTTGGCTTGCTGGCGCGCTACGAGGAGAGTTCCACGCTGTCCGGTGCTGTGCAGGACACCGGTGTTGTCACCACCGACGGCACGCAGGAGATGTCCACGCTCGAGGCCAACTGGAGCAGCGCGGTGACCGAGCGCAGCACGCTGGCCAACGTCCTGACCTACTCACATGCCCGTTATGACATCAGTTCGTTGACCGGTTACGACGAGCTGTACAACACATCGACATGGACCTACGCCTGGAGCGAGCGCACCGACATCATCACCGGTTTCGACGCCAGGCGTTATGAACCGCAGGACGATACCACCGCGGTGTCCTCCAACAGCTACAGCCCGAATATCGGTGTCAGGCACCGGTTTTCCGAACGGTTTGAAGGCGAGATGCATATCGGCGTGAACAAGACCACGGGTTCTGGCGGCGGGCGCCGCGGTGAAGGTGGCATGTCGCTGTTCTACCGAGGCGATCGTGCCGATGCCACCTTCAGCGCTGAGCGCAGCACCGTTGCCAACGCCGAGGGCGGCTTTGCCGAACTCGATATGGTACGCGGCAGTTGGAGCTACCTGGTCACCGAGGTCGACCGCGTGGGCGTCGATGCGTCCTGGCAGGACAGCAAAGGGGTCTCGCCAAACACGTTACAAACGTATGGCATCTGGGCAAGCCGCGCATTTTCACCGGCCTGGGACCTGCGTTTCTCGTTGATGTACAAGCAGCGCCAGCAAGACGGCTTGCCCGATGCTGACGCGACCATTGCCGGATTGACGCTGACGTACAGATATCCCGACATCTGACTCTCGCACGGGTGGCCACCATGAAAACGGACTACGAGCTTTCCCTTAAAGATTACATCGCCATCATCAAGGACCGCGCCTTGTTGCTGGGGGTGAGCATCGTGGTCGTGATTGCGGCAACCGTCGGGGTCGCCGTCACGGTGCCGCCCCTTTATCAGTCGACCGGCACCATCCTGGTGGAGTCGCAGCAGATTTCGCCAGAGCTGGTCTCGGCCAACAACAACAGTTTTGCCGATGAGCGTATCGAGGTCATTCGTCAGCGCGTCATGACCCGCGAGAACCTGCTGAAGATCATCGACAAGTACAACCTGTTCGCCGACAAGGGCAGGCGGTTCAGTGAGACCGACAAGATCGAGCAGATGCGCAGTGCAATCGTCGTGGCCACGCTCAGTACCTACGTCAAAGGGCGTGGCGAGGCGACGGTCGCGTTCACGGTTTCCTACGAGGACAAGCGCGCTGAAGTTGCCAAGGAAGTGGCCGACGAGTTGGTGACGCTGTTTCTCAACGAAAACATGAAACAGCGCACCGAGCGCGCAACCGAGACCACCGAATTCCTTACCCAGGAGGCGAACAAGCTGGGCGCCGAGCTGGCTGCGCTCGAGAACAAGCTGGCGGATTTCAAGCAGGCGCACGCCAATGCCTTGCCTGAGAACCAGCAGTTGCGCATGAGCATGTTGTCGCGTTCGGAGCTGGAGTTCCGCGAGGTCGATCGCGACTACAAGGCTGCCCAGGAAGAGCTGCGTTACCTCGAACTGGAGCTGGCGGCCGCCAATGCGGGGGTGCCCGCGCAGGCGGCTGGCGGCAGGCCTGCCTCGGCGGACCAACCACAGGACCTGGCCAGCCTCAAGGCCGAGTATGCCCGGCTGTTGACCAGGTACACCCCGGCGCACCCCGATGTGATGGCGGTCAAACGCAAGATCGACCTGCTCAAGGCGTCGGGCGAGAAGGGCATCGCCGCTGCGGCGGCCATGAACCTCGATGCTGCCAGGGTACGTACCAAAATGGCGGCTACGCAGTCACGCATCGCATCGCTTGCCGAACAGAAACGTCAGCTGACGGCCAAAATGGAAGGCTATGAGGCCGATATCCTCGAAGCTCCGCAAGTGGAGCGCGGCCTGGTAACACTGATGCGTGACCATGACAACGCACGCAAGAAGTATGAAGAAATCCGCGACAAGGAAATGGGCGCGAAGATCACCGAAAGTCTGGAGCAGGAAAACAAGGCTGAGCGCTTCGTGTTGCTGGAGCCACCCTTGATGCCGGAAAAACCGGTCAAGCCCAACCGCAAGAAAATTGTCGCCCTTGGCCTGGTGTTGGCGCCGGCAGTGGGCGGCGCGCTGGTGATGCTGCTGGAAATGCTGAACCAGCGTATACGGGGTGTCGGTGCGCTGGAAAGCGTGCTGGGCAAGCGGGTGCTGGTGGCCGTGCCGTACATCACCACGCAGGCCGATGTGGCCAGGCGCCGCAAGTGGCGGGTGCTGCTGGTCATCGGCGGGTTGTTGCTGGTTGCTATGCTGATGGTGGTCGTCCATGTGTTCTACATGCCACTGGACCTCTTGCTGTTTAAAGCTATGGCTCGGTTTGAATAGGGAAGCGCAGCGATGGACAGAATTACGCCGGCTATCGGAAAGAACATTCATCAGGTTTCTCCCACTCCCGCTGAAACGCCAAAGGCGGCGCCTGTGTCGGAGCAGCCCGAAGCCTTGGGGCAATTCGATTACGTGCAGACCAAGGTGGTGCCGCTGCGTGCGGAGCATCTGGAACGCAACCGGATCGTCTCCTACAACAAGAACTCGAACATGAGCGGGGCCATCGACCTGCTGCGCACGCAAGTGCTGCAGGCCATGGAAGAAAACGGCTGGCGGACTTTGGCGATCACCTCGCCGACACCCGAGGCGGGCAAGACAGTGCTGGCGGTCAACCTGGCCATGAGCATCGCCCACCACACCACCAAGACCGCGCTGCTGGTCGACTTCGACCTGCGTCGGCCAAGGGTTGGCAGCAGCCTTGGCCTGCCCATGGACAAAGCGCTGAACGAGCTGCTCAAAGGCGAGGTCTGGCTGGAAGAGGTACTGGTCAACCCGACCTTGCCGCGGTTCGTGGTGCTGCCCACGCGTGAACCGATACCGATGTCTACCGAGATGTTGTCATCGCCCAAGGTCAACAGCCTGATCAGCGACCTGCGCGACCGCTACGACTCGCGTATCTGCATTTTCGATCTGCCACCGCTGTTGAGTTCCGACGATGCATTGACCGTCTTGCCGAAGTTCGACTGTGTGCTGCTGGTAGTGGCCAACGGGGTGAACAGCAAGAAGGATATCGAAGACTGCCTGCATCATCTGGCGACGGCGAATTTGATCGGGGCGGTATTGAACAAGGCGGATGAGCAACCGCGGCCTTACTACTGAGCCTTTGATTGCTGATGCAAGGAGCTGGCTAGCCATGCTTGCTCCTTGCTTGCTATTGCGCTCACGTCATTGCCAGGGGTACTGACGCTCCCAGTCCCAGGCGTGCCGCACAATCTGCTCCAGTGAATCGAACCGTGGCTGCCATCCCAGCACCTCCCTGGCCCGGGCAGCATCGGCAACCAGCCTGGCCGGGTCGCCATCGCGCCGCGCTGCCTCGACCACGTTGATCTGCCGCCCGGTCACGACCCGGGCGGTATCGATCACTTGCTGCACCGAAAACCCAAGGCCATTGCCCAGGTTGAACGCCGTACTTGCGCCGCCGGCCAACAGGTAGTCCACCGCCAGCGCGTGTGCCGACGCCAGGTCGGCCACATGCACATAATCCCGAATGCAGCTGCCGTCGGGTGTGTCGTAATCATGGCCGAACACGGTGATCGCCTCGCGCCGACCAGAGGCCGCCTGCAGGATCAACGGGATCAGGTGGGTTTCCGGTTCGTGGCATTCACCCAGCGAACCTTCCGGGTCGGCGCCCGCGGCATTGAAGTAACGCAGGCACACCGACCGCAATCCGTAGGCACGGTCGAAGTCCTGGAGGATCTGCTCCACCATCCACTTGCTGCGCCCGTAGGGATTGATCGGCGCCTTGGGGTGCTGCTCATCGATGGGGATGTACTGTGGGTCGCCGTAAACGGCTGCTGTAGAGGAGAAGACCAAGTGCCTGATCCCGGCTCGCACCATGGCATCGAGCAGGGTCAGCGTGGCGGCGACGTTGTTCTGGTAGTACTTGCACGGGGCGGTGACCGATTCTGCCACCTGGATGAACGAGGCAAAATGGAAAACGGCGTCGAAGTGGCAGTCGTCGAACAGCGCATCTAGCGCGAGCGCATCAGCGATATCCAGCTCGACCCATTCGATATCAGGGCCAGTGGCCACGGTATCCGCTACCACCACTTCATGCCCGGCGGCCAACAGGTGCTTGACCATGTGTGAGCCGATATAGCCTGAACCCCCGACAACCAAGTACTTCATCCAATCCTCCTGGAACAGAAGCAGCGTCGAATGCCTGGAATACAGGTCTGAATTGACTCTAGATGGCGATATGCCCTATTTCAAGAAAAGCCAGTTGGTCATGCTGCGCCCGTCGAAACGGATAAGGTAGCGCCCCTCTTCGTAGCTCGACGCCAGCACCTGCTCCTGTCCATCGGCCGTGCGGCCGTAGAGTTTCAAGCCTGCTGGCGCCTTGACGCTCAGGGTGCCTTCGAGCGGCTCGACGTGAAACGGAGTCATGTCGTCGGGGCGGGGCACAGCACGGGTACCCAGTGAAATCAGCAGGCTGCGCGACTGGTTGAGCGGCTTGGTATCGAGGCTTTGTACCACCACGCTGGCATACGCGGTTTTCAGTTGCAGCTGGATGTCGCCAAGGTCCATTGCCTGGCCACCCAGCCAGCCAGTCGCGGCCTGGGTCGAGGGCGTGTCAATGGTGTAGACGCCCTGTTGCCAGTTGCGCCGCAGTTGCCCGGTATCGGTGACCGACTCGCTGGCGTTGGCATCGAGCAGTGAGTGGTCTGGGTCACGCAGCACCTGCGCATCGGCCGGGATGGCACTGGCCTGTAGCCACGGCAATTGCGCTGTCTGGGGCATGGCGATCTGCAGTTGGCCCTTTTCCATGGCGGTGCGCAGCAGCACCGAGGTATTGGGTGTGATCCGCCTGTTGAACAAGGTGTCTGGAGTGGGTGCGAAGACGTAACGGGTTTTTGCCAGCTGCACGTCCTCGCGGCGATAGAGCAGGGCGGCGGCGGGCAGGGTGGCCATCAGCGCCGGGTCGTTGTAGGCATTCCAGTTGTCTGCGCGGCGCCACTGGCTAAAGAAGCCCTGCTGGCTGTAAGCGTATTGCATGATTGCGTCCCAGCCCTGGTGGCTGGCCGTCGCTGCTATGTAAAGCGGCAACGAGTGGCGGTCAGGCAGCGGGAAGGGTTCGGCGTTCCACTCGGTGACCGTCATCGGCAGTCCCACCACCTGAGCGGCGCCGAGCCAGTCGATCATGCCGTCGCTGGTCAACGGGTTCTTCTCCAGCTGCCCGATGCCGCCATAGCTGTGGGCATCGATGACGTCACCCGTGGTCAGCGACGGCAGCGAGGACAAGCCGTTGCCGCCCCAGGTGCTGGTGGTGGAGATGGGTACCTTGACCCCGATGTTGCGCAGGTCCTTGATCATGTCAGCAAAAACGCGGTGTTCGAGGTCGTTGAGGAACAGCTTGGAGGGCCCGTGTTCCCAGGCACGCCAGGTCTTGTCCGCCGGCAGGTCCTGGCGGGCGGCGAAAGCCTTGGCCTCGTCCATGTACAGCCGGCTGTGGCGTGGCACGCCCTTGTCCGGCAACAGGGCGTTGCCAAAGTGCTGGGTGATGTCGTTTTCGTTGGTGAGCAAAATGGCCGCGATTGCCGGGTCGTCCTTGTAGGCAAGCCCCGTATAGCGGTTGACGTGGTTCATGTAGCGTTCAGCGAAGCGCTTCATGGCCTGGGCAATGGTGACGTTGACGTAGGCATAGCCCTTTACAGCGGCAACCCCTTGCTCTTTGGGCAGTTCATCGAAGGCGTAAATGTTGTCGTTGGCGGTCAGGATGCGTGACACGTTCATGTCGAGCCAGACATACACGCCTTCGTCCTTGAGGCATTTGATCCACCAGTCGATCTTCCTAAGCGCTTCGGCGTCGAGTTGCTCGGTGTTCTTGAGCTGGGTGAGATCGCCGAAGATGTTCGGGCTCACCCACGGGGAGTCGTGGTGGTGCAGCCTTACCAGGTTGAAGCCCAGTGCCGATAGACGCTTGGCCTGCGCCTTGATTTCCTCGTCAGGCGTTTTGAACAGGGCATAAGCCGACAGGTTGGTGCCCCAGAAGCGCGCCGGGGTGTTGTCGGCAAACACCAGTTGCTCACCGGATGCTTTGACGAAACCACGTTTGCCGGCTGGTATTTCCCCCGCGTTGAGGAACGACAGGTCCACAGGTGACGTGCGCCAGTCCAACTGGTCATCCGGCCATTGCGTGGGGTCGGCCAGACCGAAGCGTTCGCTGGGCGTGGGGCCTATGGCAATATCCCCGGCAACGGTCAGCACCGCCTTGATCTGTTGGCGGCCAGGCAGAATCGGGTCGCTGTAGAAGAAGGTTCGCACCTGGCTGGTATCGCCCCGCTCGAAATAGACCTTGGCCAACGGGGGATCGAAGCGCATTTGCACACGTGGCCCGACGCTGTTCTTGCCCCAGGCCCAACCGCGGTTGTCTGGCAACAGCACAGGGTCGCCCATTTCCCCGGCTATCAGCGCCGGGTCGAAGCGCCAGACGATGCCGCCGCCCATCACATCGGCCTGCTTGCTCTGTGCCTGCAGGTCGAAGTGCCAGGTCAGGGTTTGCCCCTGGTCCTTCTGGATATCGGCTTTCAGGTCGAAATCAAGGTCCTTGTTTCGCCCCGTCAAGGTGTAGCGGTAAGGCCCCTGAACCTTGAGTGTCGGGTAGAAGCCCGTCCAGCTCCAGTCTTCACCCCAGAAGTCGAAGCTTGAGGCAAAGGCCGGACCGCCGCCGCGCGTCAGGTTGGGCAGGCCGTTCTGTTCGTCGACGCTGACGACCCACTCCGAGGCCATGCCGGCCAGCGGCAGCATCAGCAGGCCAACCAGTGCCGTTGCCCGGGTCAAGGGGCAGAATGAAGTGCAGGTCATTGAACTACCTCGGTTGCAGGCTGGCGTTGGCAGGGTGTTCGGCATCGGCGAAAGCGTGCCTGCGGACCATCTGGATGTAGGCGATGCCGAGCCCGGCAATCGACCAGTACACCACCGGGATTACCGTGATGCTGCTTACCGTGAAAATGGTTACCAGGATGCCCAGCAATGTCGCCAACAGCACCCTGCCGAGCTGGCGGTAAGGGTCACTCTTGTCGGGGAAGGTACGCATGCTCTTGTTGATGCCCATCAGGACGCAGGCGAAGAACCCCACGAACAGCGCCAGCCCTACCAGGCCGATCCTTAGCGCCAGGCCGATGTAGGTGTTGACGATGTCGATGATGCCCTCGCCCTGGATCATCGATTGCATTTCCGGCGTGTTGCGGAAATCGAACGATCCGAATAACGGGTAGCGCTGAATGACGATCCACGAATTGTCGAGCAGTCGCTCGCGGTAGGTTATGTTCTCATTGTCCACGCTGCCGATGAACGGCAGCAGGTCGAGGATCTTTTCGCCGCCGGGCACGATGGTCAGCAGCGGAATGCTCAGCACCCCTGCCAGTGCCAGCAGGGACAGGCGCGTGACTGCACGCTTGCCCATGGCGATGAACACGACAATCATCACCACCGCGCCCACCCATGGGCCGCGTGACAGTGGCGCAAACAGGCCGGCGGCCAGCAGCAAGGCCCCAAGGTTGCGCTGCAGCTGGCTGCGCACGAAGCCCTGCACGAACAGGAACAGACCAATCGCAACCGTGATCACATAGCCCAGGGCAATGGCCTGGCCGGCGGTGACGCTGGCGCGCAACGAACCGCCCCGGCTCAGGTAGCCTTTCATGCTCCACTCCACACCCAGGGCGTCGAGCAACGCGTTGTACAGCAGCCAGTGGCGCGCGTACTCAGCGACGGCCAGCAGCGACAAGACCAAAGCGGCAATGACGAAGGCCAGCATCGCGTCCTTGAAGTCGCTCAGCTCCCTCAACCCGCGGCTGGCGACGTAGTAGGGCAAGAACACGTCGACATACAAGTACACCGCCTGGCGCAGGGTATCGGTAATCGTGGTCTCGCGCAGGTACAGCAGCCCCATCAGCAACAGGCTGGCGGCCAGCAGCTTGTCGGCCCACAGGCGGCCGAAACGCAGCGTATCGCTCTGCTTGCTCAGCACCAGTGCGGCGGGGAGCAGCACGCACAGGGTCAGGATGCGCTGATGGTTCAGCTCGATCAGGTAGTTGACCACGCCAAAGCCGGGCACCTCTTTCGACGCGGGCGGTATGACGAACAGCAACAGGAAGAACAGCGCCATGGGGTTGCGCTCGCGGCGCCTGGCCGTGAGCAGCATGACGGCGGCAACGGCGGTGTAGATCCAGTAGCTGTGGGCAAAAAAGGCCACCAGTGTCAACGCGAACCACAGGTTGCGGCGGCGCTTGAAATCGCTCTCGGCAATCAGGTCCTTTGCCGGGCTGCGTGCGAGAAAGAACACCACGCAAGCCAGGAACAAAATGACGATCAGCGCACGTAAATGTTCGGGCATGGGAGAGGTCACCTGTCCCTGGGTGGATGGGCACTAGCATCATGGCTAATTGAAACTATAGTGACTTCTAGCCATTCAGTCAGAGATTCAAGTCATGCCGTCGATTGATGTGCAAGCACCTGCCAGTCTGCGCAAGCGTGCCATGGGCGCAGGCGCATGGAACCTGGTCTCGCTGGTGGCCTCGCAGGTGCTGCGCTTGGGCGGCAACCTGATCATGGCGCGGATACTGCTGCCGGAAATGTTTGGGGTGATGGTCATTGCCACCACCGTTTCTGTGCTGCTGCACCTGCTGTCCGATGTCGGCCTGCGGCAGAACATCATCCAGAGCCATCGCGGCGACGACCCATTGTTCCTCAACACCGCCTGGACGGTGCAGATCGTGCGCGGCTTTGTGCTGTTCGCGCTGACGCTGCTGCTTGCCCTCGGCGCCTGGTGGGCGCAACTGGCCGATCTGTGGCCGGCGCATTCCACTTATGCAGCGCCAGAGCTGCCGCTGGTGCTGGCGGTGACCGGCATTTCAGCGATCATCTGGGGTTTCCAGTCCACCAAGATAGACGTCGCGGTACGCGCCTTCCAGCAAAAGCGCGTGGTGCTGATAGAGCTCGCATCGCAGGTCGTCGGGCTGGTCACGATGCTGGTGATCGGCTATTTCACCCGGTCCATCTGGTCTCTGGTGGTAGCCGGCCTGGCCTCGGCGCTGGTTGGCACGTTACTGGGCCATTTCGCCTTGCATGGCCCGCACAACCGCCTGCAATGGGACCGTGCAGCGCTCACCGAACTGATCGTGTTCGGTCGCTGGATACTGCTGTCTTCGATGGTCGGGGTATTGGCCATGTATGGCGACCGCATCTGGTTCGGCGGCACGATGACGGTGGCGCAGCTTGGGGTGTATTCCATTGCTGTGCTGATTCTCGGGTCGATCCAGACCGGCTTGCTCAAACTGGTCGGGTCAGTGGCGCTTCCAGCCTTCAGCGAAGCGGCCAGGGCCGGTGACCAGGCGCGCCTGAAAAAACTCTACTTCCACTTCAGGCTGCTGGTCGATCTGGTCATGCTGTTCCTGTGTGGCGGTTTCCTGACGGCCAGCCCGCTGCTGATCGGCTGGATGTACGATGAGCGCTATGCCGACGCAGGCCCGATGCTGGCTATCCTGTCGCTGTCGTTCTTCACCTTGCGCTATACCTTGGCACATCAGTTGTGGATCGCTTTGGGCCATACCAAGTACCAGGCGATGGACAACATCATCCGGCTCGTCTCTTTGTGGGCACTGATACCGTTGTTGCTGGCCATTGGCGGAGTGAAATACGCCATCTGGGGGGCCGCTTTGCATACCTTTCCGACGCTGGTACTGATCGTCTATGTCAATTCCAAGCTGAATATCTGGAGTATGAAGCGTGAACTTGTGGTGCTACCGATGATTGCGGTCGGCGCATTGTGTGGCTTCCTGATCACGCGTTTGTTCGACTGGCTCTGAAGCCTTCCCGGCAGGCTGCACATAACGATACCGGGCTAGATAAAATCAACGGCATAGGTCTTGTGATCATGGGGAAGCTACAGTTTCTTGATCGGCAATCGGGTCGCCGCGGCTTTCTTCGCAATGGCGTGTTGCTGGGCGTCGGCGTAGCTGTTTTCGGTATCGTCCCTGGCGCTGGGCGCAAACCGGCGGAAAAGGGCGGGTTCGTTGTGATCAACGGCTGGGTCTTGCCTTCGGAATACTTCAAGGACGGTCGAGCATGATCAAGGACTTCGAGGCTGAGAAAACCCTGCGCGAAGCCTACGACGTGTGCATCATCGGTGCCGGCCCGGCCGGCATCACCCTGGCCCTGCAGCTGGCGCAGGCGGGGTGGAGTGTGGTGCTGCTCGAGGGGGGAGGGCGTGAGTATGAGCCGCGCTCGCAGGAGCTCTACGCGTGCACCTCGACCGGCCTTGAGCTGTATGCCGAACAGACGCGCCTGCGTTACCTGGGCGGCACCTCCAATCATTGGGCAGGCCGTTGTCGCCCCTTCACTTCGTCCGATTTTGCCGTAGCGCCGCCTGTCGGCCTGCCGGGCTGGCCGATCGACTATGCGCAGATCGAGCGCTACCTGCCGGCGGCCATGGCGATCGTTGACCTGCCGAACGGGGCTGGCTTTAAAACCGTGAACACCGGCTTGAACGGTGGCGAATTCGATGCTGACTGTTTTCTGCTGAGCCCGCCAACACGGTTCGCGCAAAAGTACGCATCGGCGCTCAACGAGACGCCCGGGCTGGAGGTGTTCATCAACTGCAACTGTGTCGACCTCGAATTCGATCAGGCTTCAGGGCAATTGAAGGCAGCGGTGGTGTCCGATTACGACCAGCATCGCGAGCGTGTCGCGGCCAATCAGTTCGTCCTGGCGATGGGGGCGATCGAGAATGCCAGGCAATTGCTCAACAGCGCTTCGCTGGTGGGTGCTGGCGTGGTGAAAAAGGAGGGCCTGACCGGGCGTTGCCTGATGGAACACCTGAACATCGACTTGGGTACCTTCATACTCAAAGATGGCTTGGGCACCGAGCCGCGCCAGTATTACACCACCGATGCATTCGTCGCTGAGTACCATGCCGGCAAGGGCAATGTTTCCGCTACGGTGCTCTCCGATGTGCAGACCTACGGCAGAACGGCCGAGGTCAAATACTTTCTGGAAACCCTGGCGTGTCAGATGGGGCTGGCCAGCAAGATCGAGTTCGTCGCCAAGTTCAGTTGCCCCGGCGATGGCGTCATGACCACGATGATCGAACAGTTCCCGGATGCACAAAGCCGCATTTCGCTGCTCGACGAAACAGATGAGCTGGGCGTGGCCAAGGTCAATGTCAATTGGGTACTCAGTGCCACCGACAGGCATACCATCAAGTGCATCGGCGCTGAACTGGCCAAGCAGTTCGCCCAGGCGGGGCTCGGCTTCGTCAAGCTCAACGATTTTGTCTATGACACCGAGTTGCCCCTGAAACTGTCGCCCCATGCCCATCACATGGGCACCACACGCATGGCGGCATCCCCCGAGTTCGGCGTGGTCGACGCCAACTGCAAGGTGTTCGGCAGTGAAAACCTCTATATAGCGGGCAGCAGCATTTTTGCCACAGGTGGCGCCTCGAACCCGACGATGCCGCTGTTGCAGTTCGCACTCAGATTGGCCGACCACCTCGATACGAAGATGAAGGCGGCCAGTGGGGCAGTTGTTCGAAGGGATGAGCAATGTGGGGAAAGGGTTGAGCGCGATACGGTCAGCATAAAGAAGAACGAGACCGGTTCGCCTCAGGGACAGTCCAGGACCGCTTGACGTGCGAGGGTAGCAGAATGATTGGATGGATACGCAATGCCATGACGCAGTATGTCTACTCAACAGGACGGGGAGGCTCGGCTTACAAGAAATTCTGCAACCCGACGCCCTTGGAGTGGGGTACCTACCTGGCACGGTGGGGCAAATTCCACTCGGTGGGCAGCAATGTCTATATCAATTGCGGCTGCAATGTCACCGACCCCACTCTGGTACGCATCGGTAGCAATGTGGGCCTGTCGGACTGCACCTTGATCGGCCACGACGGTGTGGTTGCGCTGATCGAGATCTGTTACGGCAAACACCTGGATTCGGTCGGCTACATTGACATCAAGGACAACTGTTTTGTCGGGCATGGTGCGATCGTCATGCCGCGCGTGACCATAGGGCCGAACGCTGTGGTCGCTGCAGGCGCTGTCGTCACCAAGGATGTTCCACCCGGCACGGTGGTCGGGGGCAACCCGGCCAAAGTCATCTGTACGACTGAAGAACTGATCAGCCGGGTCGAGGCGCGCTGCAATGCCTACCCCTGGATCGAGACGGTCAAGCAACGCAAAGGCGCTTACGACCCGACCGTGGAACCTGCGCTGGCACGCCAACGCAGCGAGTATTTCTTCGGAGACGGCAGCAATGGATAGCAAACCCGTCGACGTGATGGTCGTCAATTTCAATACCGCATCGTTGCTGCAGCCGATGTTCGATGCGCTGCGCCAGGCCGGGAGTGAACGGCTGGCCAGCTATCTGGTAGTGGACAACGCATCCGTCGATGATTCGGTGCAGCGCCTGGCCGAGGTCTGCCCGGAAGCTGTGCTGCTGAGCAACACGCATAATGTCGGCTTTGGCCGCGCCAACAACCAGTTGCTGGCGCACCTGCAGGGCAAGTACGCGCTGCTGCTCAACACCGACGCCTTCGTCGCTGCTGACAGCCTGCAAAAAACCGTCGATTACATGGACGCGCACCCGGACTGTGGCGTTCTGGGCGTGCGCCTGGTGGGGCGCGACGGTGACCTGCAACCCAGTTGCCGCTACTTCCCCACGCCCTTGAATGTGTTTGTCGCGCGTACCGGCCTGGGGCGCTTTTTCCCCGGGCTGAAGATGGTCGACGAGATGGCCTGGGACCATGCCTCGGTGCGTGAATGCGACTGGTTGCCGGGCTGCTTTTACCTGGTGCGCCGCGAGGTGCTCGATCAGGTGGGCCTGTTCGATCCGCGCTACTTTCTTTATTACGAGGAAGTCGACCATTGCAAGCGAGTGAAGGAGGCCGGTTGGAAGGTGGTGTTCTACCCGCACACCACCGTGGTGCACATTGGCGGGGAAAGCTCCAAGTCGGTCGCCGAACTGGAGGCTGCGAGCCGGCAGATCTCCAGCTACCAGATCGAGAGCGAGCTGCTGTACTTTCGCAAGCACCATGGCGTGCCGGGCTTGATCCTGCACATGCTGCTGGTGAGCCTGGGTGACCTGGTGCTGGCGCTCAAGGCATTGCTCAAGGGGCGAGGCTGGGGCGCGATCAAGGCCTGTTGGCTGCACACGCGCGCCACCTGGTCACTGTTGCTCAAGACCCAGTTTGCCAGCCAACCCACACGGTAGGTGAAGCCATGTTCCAGAACATACGCGCGGACTTGCGTGCACACGGTGGAGATTGGGGTGCCCAGGGCTTCTGGGTACTGCTGGTCTATCGTTTTGGCCGCTGGCGCTACGGCGTGCGGCCGGCACCTTT
Source organism: Pseudomonas sp. SG-MS2 (assembly GCF_009933855.1). Classification (NCBI taxonomy): domain Bacteria; kingdom Pseudomonadati; phylum Pseudomonadota; class Gammaproteobacteria; order Pseudomonadales; family Pseudomonadaceae; genus Pseudomonas; species Pseudomonas sp. SG-MS2. The sequence goes on from NZ_MOMO01000174.1 coordinate 23,726, forward strand.
GCGTAAAGTGCTGTCGTTCGTCTACAAGGTGCTGTTCAAGTTCGTACAGATCATCACCGGCGTCGAGTTGCCGTGTGAAGTGGTGATCGGTCGCAACTTCGTCATCGACCATTTCGGCGGCATCGTCATCAGCGGCTATGCGCGATTCGGTGATGACTGTCGGATTCGCAATGGTGTGGTGGTCGGCCTGAAGAATGTCAATGAACCGATTGCTCCCGTCTTTGGCAACAACGTCGATATCGGCGCCGGGGCCAAGGTGCTGGGCAACATTCGCATCGGCAACAACGTGGCGATCGGCTCCAACGCTGTAGTGTTGATCGATGTGCCGGACAATTCACTGGCCGTTGGCGTGCCAGCGACCATCAAGGCCCGAAAACCCAGCGAAACGATGGAGTTCACATGAGCCAGGCAATGGCTGACCGTACCCGGGGTGGTTCCCTCAAGCGCTGCGAGTGAGGCTCAAGGTGACAGGCATTGGAGTGGTGGTTATCGGCCGTAACGAAGGCCTTCGCCTGGAACGCTGCCTGGCGTCGCTGGCGGGGCGTGCGGACAAGGTGGTGTACGTGGACTCAGGCTCCACGGACGGCTCCGTGCAACGGGCATCGGCCTTGGGCGTCGAGGTGCTGACGTTGGACATGACCATACCTTTCACCGCCGCGCGTGCACGCAATGAGGGTTTTGCCTGCCTGCAAAAGGCCCTGCCTGCAGTACGCCATGTGCAGTTCGTCGATGGCGATTGCGAAGTGCATGCCGGCTGGCTCGTCACGGCGCAAGCCTTTCTCGACACCCACCCGCAGGTGGCGGTGGTGTGTGGGCGGCGCCGCGAGCGCTTTCCCCAGCACTCTGTCTACAACTGGCTGTGTGACCTGGAGTGGGATACCCCGCTGGGGGAAACCAAAGCCTGTGGCGGTGATGCGCTCATGCGTGTCGATGCCTTCGTGGCCGTCGCAGGTTATCGCTCTGCACTGATCGCCGGGGAAGAGCCCGAACTGTGCGTGCGGCTGAGGGCGGCCGGCTGGAAGGTCTGGCGCCTGGCTGCTGAGATGACCCTGCACGATGCCGCCATGACGCGCTTCGGCCAGTGGTGGCGGCGCAGCGTACGCGCAGGTTATGCCTATGCCGAGGGCGCCTCACTGCATGGCGCACCGCCGGAGCGGCATTGGCTGCGCGAGTCGCGCCGTGCCTGGGTTTGGGGCTTGGGCATTCCACTGCTGGTCGCGTTAGCAAGCATCTGGATGGGCCTGTGGGCACTGGTGCTGCTGCTGGTCTACCCGCTTCAGATGCTGCGCCTGGCGCGCCGTGGCGGTAGGTCGGCGCGTGAAAACGCAGTACAGGCGGTATTTCTGGTGCTGGGCAAATTCCCGGAGATGCTGGGCCAGATGAGGTTTGTGCTGAACAGGTTCATGGCCGGTAACCCGGCGTTGATCGAGTACAAATGAGATGCCTAAGATGCTCGGATCGTTAGCCAGAAGCGTATTCACCTTGCAACCCGGCTATTCGCTGCGGGCGCTTAACAACAAGTACAAGCTGGCCACAGCAATGGTCAGGCAGTGGCCGGACTTGCGCACGTTCATGCAGCGCATGTCAGGTGCGCTGGGCAACGAGCGCTTCGCCAGGCTGGGCGTGGACTGCATCGGGGTGGTGCAGTGGCCCTACATCAGCAAATGCTGGGACGCCCGTGAACGGCTCGATGTGCTGGCATCGCACTATGAAGTGGTCGCCAGCCATTGCCCGGCACTGTTGCTGTTGGAGCGCGAGGAGCGCCAGGTTGTCTGCGACCTGTCCGCCTACTCCAACGGGTGCACCCTGGTGCTGGATCGGCCCATCTGGTTCAAGCGTGAAGGGGAGTTGGTGATCAACCTGTTCCAGGCTGACCTGCGTGTGGCGTCGCTGGCGTTCACGCTGTGCCGCACAGAGGGCGAGCTGTGCCTGTTCATTGGTGCCGTGCAGGGCATCCATAAAGGCATCGACAGCGAAACCTCGCTGAACATCTACCGCGACCTGACCAAGGATTTCGAAGGGTTGCGCCCCAGAAGCTTTCTGCTAGAAGCCCTCAAGTGCCTGGCCAGAACAACCGGGGTCGCCCGCATCTATGCTGTCGGCGATCAGTGCCGGCACCACCGCCACCCGTATTTCGGGGTTGAGAAGGCTCAGGACCTGGCAGCCAACTATGATGTGATATGGCAGGAGAGCGGTGCCGAAACGTCGGAGCGTGAGGACTTCTTTGCGATCCCCCTGGCGGCTGCCAGGCGTAACCTGGAGGACATCGCGCCGAAGAAACGGGCCATGTACCGACGCCGCAACGCGCTACTGGACGACGTTTTCGCCAAGATAGAAGCAGCACTGCCCGGCACCGCCGCGCAAACAGAGCTGCCGTTGCATCCTCAGCTAGCCTGTAGTCAGTGAGCCGCAGCATGAGGTAAAGGTCAGGGCGTCGCCGAAGCGGCCCGACCCTATCAGTAAACGGATTTCGATTTGGGGGCGTATGCGCATTGCTTATTTCATCAATCAGTATCCCAAGGTCAGTCACAGCTTCATTCGTCGCGAAATTCTGGCGCTCGAACGTCAAGGCATGGAGGTTCAACGCATCGCCCTGCGGGGCTGGGACGCCGAGTTGCAGGACGATGAAGACATCGCCGAGCGTGGCAAGACCCGCTACGTGCTGCAAGGGGGCGTCAAGGGCCTGCTCAAACCGATGCTGCAGGTAGCGCGCGCCGAGCCGCGGCGTTTCATGTCAGCATTGCGCCTGGCGTTGCGCATGGGGGTGCGCGCCGACCGACCCTGGCCCTATCACCTGGTCTACCTGGCGGAAGCCTGCCGTGTCGTGCAGTGGTTGCAAGGCGCTGCTGCTGAGCACGTGCACGCGCACTTTGGCACCAACTCCACCGAAGTGGTCATGCTGGCCAACGCGCTCGGTGGCCCCCGTTACAGTTTCACCGTGCATGGGCCCGAGGAGTTTGACAAGCCGCAATTCCTGCACATGGAAGAGAAGGTCCGCCGCGCAGCATTCGTCGCTGCGGTGAGCTCCTACGGGCGCAGCCAGTTGTTTCGCTGGGTGGCACATGAGCAATGGGTCAAGGTGAAGGTGGTGCATTGCGGCCTGGAGCGTAGTTTCCATGAAGGTTCGGCCATTGCGCCCCCGGCAACGCCGCGGCTGGTGTGCGTAGGGCGGCTGTGCGAGCAGAAGGGCCAGCTGCTACTGCTCGAAGCAGCCCGGATCCTGCTGGCCAAGGGCGTAGCGTTTGAACTGGTGCTGGCCGGCGATGGTGAAATGCGTGAGCAGATCGACGCGTTGATCGCCCGCCATGGCTTGCAGGCACAGGTGCGCGTCACTGGCTGGATCAGCAGCGCCCAGGTACGTGAAGAAATCCTGGCCGCCCGCGCACTGGTGCTGCCGAGTTTCGCCGAAGGGTTGCCGGTGGTCATCATGGAGGCCATGGCCCTGCGTCGGCCGGTATTGACTACCTATGTGGCCGGCATACCCGAGCTGGTTCGGCAAGGGGAAAACGGTTGGTTGTTCCCGGCAGGCGAAGTGCAGGACTTGGCCGCGGCCATGGCCGATTGCCTGGCGCAGCCTGCCGAAGCCCTGCAGCGGATGGGGCAAGCGGCTTACGAGCGCGTGCTCCAGCGCCACGATATCGATACCGAAGCGGCCAGGCTGGTTCGCTATTTCAAGGCAATTGCATGATTACTTTACTGAGTTGGCTGCTGGGCATCGTGGCACTGCTTGTGCTTCTGCCGGTACTGGTGCTGTTGGTCCAGGTGCTGTTGGCCTGCCTGCCGGCGCGGCCGGTGCCACAGCCCAAGGGCGCACGCCCACGGGTGGCGGTGTTGGTACCGGCGCATAACGAGGCGCTGGTCATCGAGTCGGCACTTGCGGCCATCGGCGCGCAATTGCGCGAGGGCGACCAGTTGCTGGTGGTGGCGGACAACTGCACCGACGATACCGCCGCACTGGCGCGTGCTGCCGGTGCGCAGGTGATCGAGCGCCAGGACGCGCACCTGCGGGGCAAGGGCTATGCGCTGGACTACGGTGTACGGCATCTGGCGCACAACCCGCCGCACGTGGTGCTGATCATCGACGCCGATTGCCAGGTCAGTGCCGGTGCCGTCGAGCGCTTGGCACACTGTTGCATCGAGGCCGGCCGGCCTGTGCAGTCCCTGTACCTGATGCATGCGCCTGCAGGCGCCGGGCTGAAAGTGCAGGTCGCCGAATTCGCCTGGCGCGTGAAGAATCTCGTGCGCCCGCGTGGATGGGCTCGGGCAGGCTTGCCGTGCCAGTTGATGGGGGCGGGCATGGCGTTCAGCTGGCAGGATGTGACCGCGGCCAACCTGGCGACCGGCCACCTGGTCGAAGACATCAAGCTGGGCCTGGAGCTGTGCCGCGATGGTAAACCGCCGCTGTTCTGCCCGGCTGCTACGGTCACCAGCCAGTTCCCGACCAGCCAGGAAGGCCTCACCAGCCAGCGCACCCGCTGGGAACATGGCCATCTGGGGCTGCTGCTGACGGAGGGCCCCGGTTTGATTCGCCGCTCGCTGGCGCAGGGTAACTGGCCTTTGCTGGCCATGGCCGTGGACCTGCTGGTACCGCCGCTGGCGTTGCTGGCATTGGCCATGATGGTGGTCTTCAGCGTGGCATGGCTGGCATTTCTGTTCTTCGGCATTTTACTGCCGGCAGTGCTTGCCACCGTCAACCTTGTGCTGTTGGTGGCCGCGGTATTGTTGGCCTGGTGGCGCTTCTCGCGTGAGGTGATCCCGTTTTCCGTATTGCTGTATGCCCCGTTCTACGCGGCGAAGAAGATTCCCCTGTACCTCGGTTTTCTGCTCAAGCGCCAGGTTGAATGGGTGCGCTCGAAACGGGATGACAACTGAATGGACGCATGGCCCTGGTTGCAACGCTGGAAGACAATCATCGGCAAGCTGCGCGTGGTCGATGACGCGGCAGATGAGCAGAAGGTGCTGCAGGCACTGAGCGCTCCGCGAACGGCAACGGTGCTCGGCTTCGTCAATGCCCATGCCATGAACCTGGTGGCTGCCAACCCCGACTATTGCACAGCGCTGGCGGCAGCGGACGTGCTGCTGCGCGACGGCTCCGGCATCGCGATACTGTATCGGCGCTTGGGGCTGGCGCCCGGGCTGAACATGAACGGCACCGACTTCATTCCCGAACTGCTCGCAGCTTACAACGGCAGGCGGGTAGCGTTCTGGGGCACCCAGGAGCCGTATCTGAGCCAGGCAGCCGAACAGGGCGAAGCGCTTTACGGGGTTAATGTCGTGTCGCTGCATGACGGTTTCGCCAGTATCGACACCTACATTGATCTGGCGCGGCAGCAGCAGCCGGAGCTGATCGTGCTGGGCATGGGCATGCCCAAGCAGGAGAACGTCGCGGCCCGCCTGGCTGAATTGGGCAGGCCCTGCCTGATCGTCTGCGGCGGAGCGATCCTGGACTTCATGGGCGGCAAGGTCACCCGGGCCCCGGACTGGTTACGCCGGTTGGGCGGCGAATGGGTGTACAGGCTGAGCAGGGAACCCAGGCGTCTGTTCGTGCGCTATGTGGTCGGCAACCCACTGTTCCTGCTGCGGGCGCTGCTGTGCAGCAAAGCGACCCTGCCAGAACCCTGAGCGAGGAGGATTCAGCCCCGCACGGGCTGCCGGGTACTGCTACAGTGATATCAAGCGGCGTGGGGTGGCGTGGCAGCTTTTTAATGATTTGGTATTGAACCTAAGGTTGGTTTTATCGCACGGGTGTAATGGCGACGCGTGGGTCACGCACATAAAAAGAGGCCTCATAATGGTATTCGAGCCTAGAAGCAGCCGTTCCTTGCTCCAGCGAAGAAGTAGCGTGAGTAACGCCATTCAAGCCGGCCTCGATGGCATAGCGGTCACCAGTGTCGCGTGGTATCTGATTTACGATCAGTTTGGTTATATTACTTCAGACTACGTCATCATGCTGCTGTTGCTGATCGGTGCGCTGGCCGTCATTTATGACCACTATGCCATTTATCGAAGTAACGTTGGCCTTTCCGTCAAAGCTTTCAGGCTGTTCAAGGCGTGGTCTGCGACGTTTTGTTTTCTGGTGGTTATCGCTTTTCTTACCAAACAAAGCGAAACGTATTCGCGGCTGTTGGTGGGGCAGTTGTTTATATTTGGTTACGCTGTGCAGTTGCTGTTGCATATTGTGGTGCGCGAACTGCAAAAGCGTTTTACTGCCCATGCTCGCCAGGACAACGCATTGATTATCGGTGGGGGTGACCTGGCCAACTTCCTCTACCAGAAAATAAGCAATAACCCCTGGTTCGGAGAGCGGGTGGTGGGTTGTGTGCTGATCGATGAACAGCTCGATGGGCAGGGCACTGCCGATGCAAAATTGCGCTTGCCTGTACTGGGCCGTATTGCTGACCTGGACGAGATCATCGCCAAGCAGGCTATCCGAACGGTGTACCTGGTGACGCCGCTCGGCGGCTCTGAGCTGATCAACGATGTCTACCTGAAACTTTTGGACAAGTGCATTGCGGTCAACTGGGTGCCCGACATTTTCTCGCTGCGCCTGATCAACCACAGCGTCCGTGAAATTGCCGGCATCCCGGTACTGACGTTGTCTGAAACCCCGCTCACGGGCATGAGCCTGTTCCTGAAGAACCTGGAAGACCGCGTGCTGGCCGCGTTCATTCTGCTGTGTGCGTCGCCGGTACTGCTGGTGGTCGCCGCCGTCATCAAGTTCGACAGCCCCGGGCCGGTGTTCTTCCGCCAGGAACGTACCGGGTGGACGGGGGAGTCTTTTCGCATCTGGAAGTTTCGCAGCATGCGCGTTCACCAACCCGACAGTGGCGTGGTCCAGCAGGCGCAAAAGAATGACCCCAGGCTGACCCGGGTCGGTGCCTTCATCCGACGCACCAGCCTGGATGAATTGCCGCAGCTTTTCAATGTGCTAACCGGCGAGATGTCGCTGGTGGGCCCACGCCCGCATGCGTTGCAACACGACACACTGTACTCCCAGGACATCGTCGATTATTTCGCCCGCCACAACATCAAGCCCGGCATGACAGGTTTGGCGCAAGTACGTGGCTACCGGGGCGAAACCAAGGACATCGAACAGATGATCCAGCGGGTGAACTCGGACATCGAGTACATCAACAACTGGTCGCTCTGGCTCGACTTCGTGATTCTGGTACGAACGCTCAATGCCTTTACCGGCAAGCAGGCTTATTGAAGGCCGGTACTCGACCGCGCGCCATCCAGAGGGTCAGTGATCAATGAAAACCATGTCTCGGCTGGGCGGTGTTGCCTCGAGGGTAGTGAAGGCAGAGTGGCCGGTTCTGCTGTTATGGTCGTTTCTGCTGTCGCCGTTGTTCGTAAGGCTACTGGCCGAGTGCAATTGCTCGAAAACAGATTTGCTGGTTATCTATACGTTTGCCATTTCAATGTTATGGCTGCTGGCCACGCGTTTCGTTTCAGCCAATCAATTCAAGGTTCATCTTCTGTTGTTGCCATTTTATCTGGCGGCCAGCGTGGACCTGTTTCTGGTGCTGAACTTCGGTTCACGCTTGACGGCGGCCTATCTTTTTATCGGGCTGACCAATTACAAAGAGGCTACTGATTTCCTTAGTACCTACTGGCATTCGATCAGCGCGGTGCTGCTGATATTCGTGCTGTGCTATGGCGTTGGGCTGGCAGGGTTGCACGGGCGCACGTTTTACAAGAACAAGGCGATTTTCGGTTTGACGATAAGTGCCTTGGTGTTGGGGTATGGCGCCTATTTTTATAAAACCGTAAAGCTCAACTCGCTGGGTAAGAGTGCAGTCCTGGACTTGGCAGCGAAGGACCAAAGTACCCCTGTGGGTTATTTGTCGCAAATCGGCTTGACTGTAACGTTGTATGCCGAGTCGAAGCGCTATATCAAACAGCGCCTGGAGTCCGAGGTAAAAATAACAGCAGTATCGGACGCCGCTGACGTGGAGACCCTCGTGTTCGTCATCGGCGAGTCTTCACGGCCACACAACTGGTCGCTGTATGGTTACCACCATTCCACCACGCCGAACCTTGACAAAGAGTCGGGGGTGTTCAAGTTCAACAGCATGTGCACCACGGCGCCGCATACGTCGGTCGCGGTGCCCTCGATGCTCAGCCTGGAGCCGATCGAGCACTGGGACCTGATCGCCTCGACCAAATCGCTGGTTGGCATCTACCGCGCCGCCGGCTACAAGACGTACTGGCTGTCTTCCCAGGAAGTCGACAGTTTTGGCGGGATCATTCCGCAAATTGCTGCCGAGGCCCAGAGCCGGCAGTACTTTGAGCGCAGCTACGACGGTGCATTGATGTCGGCCTACGAAAACATCGTCGAGCAAGGCGGCACGCAAAAACAGGCGATCTTTATTCATATCAAGGGCAGCCATTTCGATTACGCCCGCCGCTACCCACGCGAGTTCGGCACATTCAAGCCTGCGACCGACAGCGCGAAGGACCGGATCACCGCAGATTACGATAACTCCATCTTGTACACCGACTGGCTGTTGGGAAAGATCATCGATCAACTCAAAAGCAGCCAGCGCAAGGCGCTGTTGGTCTATTCGTCAGACCATGGCGAGAATTTGCTGGATGACAGCCGCGGCCTGCTAGGGCACGGTATGGGCAATGAGTATGACCTATCGGTCGCGGCGTTTTTCTGGGCTTCAGGCAGCCTGCTGCAGCGGCAGGCGCAAACGCTGCAAAAGCTCAAGCAGCGGGAAGGGCAGACCGTCAGTATTTCTTCTCTCCCGCATACGTTGTTGAACATCACTGGCATTTCCATGCCGGGTTATGACAGCGCCCAAGACCTGTTGAGCGACAACTTTGTCTCGTCCAAATGCCCACATTTGCTGGCCGGTGAGTACGTTCCCTCGTTTGATTTCGATGTGAAACGCGTTGCAGTCGAATGACTACGCGGGTGTGCGGGTGGACGCGGTACGGGCTTGAACAGGGTGCTGCAGGAGGAAGCTTTTGGCCTCTTCCACCAGCCAGTCGTGTACCGCACGAGCGCCCGGCTGGTTCAGCCCGCCTGGCGGGTAATGCACTACATAGCGCTTGTGGTTGGCGATCGGCACACCGAAGGGCACGATCAGCGCACCCCGTTCCAGTTCATCATTGAGTAAGGTGCGACGGGCTATGGCCACGCCGATCCCGGCAATCGCCGCTTCTATCGTCAGGTGATTGCGGTTGAAGGTATGCCCCCGGCGCACATCCAGCCGTGGCGCACCAATGCCCTCCAGGTAGAACTCCCATTCGGCAAAGTCCGAACTGCCGCGCCAGGCAGTGATGTCGTGCAGCAGTGGATAGTGGGCAAGGTCCGCAGGCCCGTGCAGTGGCGGGCGGCCGCGCAGCAGGGCTGGCGAGCAGACGGGGAAGATCTGTTCGTCCAGCAGCGGGGTCGAGAGCATGCCCGGGTAGCTGCCATCATTCAGGTCAATGGCCAGGTCGAAGTCGCCCGGGTTCAACGCCTGCGCACTGTCTTCGGCCACCAGGCGCAATTCGATATCCGGATACCGCTGCTGGAAGCGCGGCAGGCGCGGTGTCAGCCACTTGGCCAGGAACGAGGGAATCGAGCGTACGCGCAAGGTGCCGCGGATCTCGCCGGCGTCCAGGCGCAGCAGTTCGGCTTCGATACTGCCGTAGGCCTCGGCCACGGTCTGCGCCAGGCGCTGCCCCTCGGCGCTCAGCTCTACCCCCCGCGCCCGGCGCAGGAACAGGCGGTAACCAAGGCGCTCCTCCAGCTGGCGCATCTGCTGGCTGACCGCACCGGGGGTGATGTGCAGTTCCTCCGCGCAGCGGGTGAAAGAGAGATGCCGTGCCGCACAGGAAAAAACATGCAGCCAGACGAACATCTGGCCGTTCATTTGTCGTCGCATCGTTTAGTTCTGCTAAAGCCTTGCTTAGAAAGTTTCGTTGGTCATCAACAGGTGAGCGCGGCAGTATCGCGCAAATCCGCAATAGCGTTCAATTTATCCAGACAGCCGCGTAACGGTGATACAGGCCGGCGCGGTCAGGCATTAGCATGGCTATCAGTGTTTTCGACCTTTTCAAAATCGGCATCGGCCCATCCAGTTCCCACACCGTCGGCCCCATGCGGGCAGCCGCCACCTTTGCCCAGGCATTGCGCACCCAGGGCTTGCTGGGCCAGGTAAGGCGTATCGAAGTACGGCTTTATGGTTCGCTTTCCGCCACGGGTGTGGGCCATGCCACTGACCGCGCCTGCCTGCTCGGCCTGATGGGGCAGTGGCCGGACCGGATCGACCCGGCCACCATCGAGTCACGCATTGGCCAGGTGATGCAGGAGCAATGCCTGATGCTCGACGCCAGCCACCCGCTGACTTTCATCTATGCACGCGACATGCTGCTGCTGGAGGAAAACCTGGCGTACCACCCCAATGCCATGACCCTGGAGGCAATGGACGAGCAGGGCAGCCTGCTCAGCCAGACCTACTACTCCGTTGGTGGCGGCTTCATTGTCGAACAGGGTGAAATCGACGCGCCCCAGAACCAGGCGGCTGCAGTCCCGCTGCCCTACGAATTCTCCAGTGCCGCCCAGTTGCTGGCGCTGTGCAAGGCCCACCAGTTGAGCGTTGCCCAGCTGATGCTGGCCAACGAATGCGCGTGGCGCCCTGAAGCCGAGGTGCGCGAAGGGCTGCTGCGGATATGGGCGGCGATGCGTGAATGCGTCGACAACGGCCTGCGCAATGAGGGCATCCTGCCTGGCGGGCTTGGCGTCAAGCGCCGCGCTGCACGCCTGCATCGCAGCCTGCAGGAACTGGGCAAACCCAATGTGATCGGCTCGACCCTGAGTGCCATGGAGTGGGTGAACCTGTTCGCCCTGGCGGTCAATGAAGAGAACGCCGCTGGCGGGCGCATGGTCACAGCGCCGACCAACGGCGCGGCGGGCATCATCCCCGCGGTGTTGCACTACTACATGAAATTCAACCCCGCTACCTGTGACGACGATGTGGTGGCGTTCCTGCTGGCCGCTGCCGCTGTCGGCATCCTGTGCAAGAAGAATGCATCGATCTCCGGTGCCGAGGTGGGTTGCCAGGGCGAGGTGGGGTCGGCGTGCTCGATGGCCGCGGCAGGCCTCGCCCAAGTGCTGGGCGCTACACCGCCGCAGTTGGAAAATGCTGCCGAAATTGCCCTGGAACACAACCTGGGCTTGACCTGTGACCCGGTCGCAGGCCTGGTCCAGGTGCCGTGCATCGAGCGCAATGCGATTGCCGCGGTCAAGGCGATCAATGCCGTGCAGATGGCCCTGCGCGGTGATGGCGAGCACTTCATCTCGCTTGATCGGGTAATCCGCACCATGCGCGATACCGGTGCCGACATGCATGCCAATTACAAGGAAACCTCGCGTGGTGGTTTGGCGGTGGCGTTCGTCGAGTGCTGAGTCAACCCAGCACCTCGCGCACCCGATACCACAGCATCCCCAACGCCAGCAGCGGCGAGCGCAACGCCTTGCCGCCCGGGAAGGTAAGGTGGGGTACGGCGCTGAAGACATCCAGCCCCTGGCTGTGCCCGGCAGCGATCCCTTCAGCCAGCAGTCTGGCCGTCCAGTGCGTCACATTCAGGCCATGCCCAGAGTAGCCCTGGGCGTAGTAGACATTCGGGTACTGGCTCAGCCGCCCGACCTGAGGGAAGCGGTTGGCGGTGATGCCGATCATCCCGCCCCATTGGTAATCGATGCGCACGTCGGCCAGTTGCGGGAACACCTTGAGCACCTTGGGCCGCATGTAGGCGGCGATGTCCTTCGGGTCGCGCCCTGAATAATGGCAGGCCCCGCCGAACAACAGCCGACGATCTGCGGTGAGGCGGTAGTAATCCAGGCCGACCTTCTGGTCGCACATCGCCATGTTCTGCGGGATAAGCGCCTTGGCCACAGCCTCGGGCAGTGGCTCGGTGGCCACCACGTAGCTGCCGGCAGGCAGCACTTTACCGCTCAGGCGTGGCTCCAGTTCGTCCAGGTGGGCGTTGCAACCGAGCACCAGGCTTTGTGCCCTGACCTTGCCCCGAGCGGTGTGCAGGGTGACCGTGGTGCCATGCTCGATGCGCAGCACCGGGCTCTGCTCGAAAATGCGTACCCCCAGGCCATGGGCCGCGCGCGCTTCACCCTGGACCAGGTCGAGCGGGTGCAGATGGCCCGACCCCATGTCCACCAGCCCGCCGGCGTACTGGTCGCTGGCAACGATCTCATGCAGTCGCTCAGGGCCGACCAGGCGCGTTTCATGGCCATAGCCAAGCTCCGCCAGCTCGCGCTGCTCGTCCTTGAACGCCGCGAACTGGGCAGGTGTATTGGCCAGTTCGCAGAAGCCCCAGCGCAGGTCGCAGGCAATGCCGTACTGCTCAATACGCCTGGCCACCAGGGCCACCGAGTCGATGCCGGCCTGTTTCAGGTAGCGCACGCCGTCCTGGCCGACATAGCGCGCAAAACCGCTGACGTCATGGCCGATGCCGCGGATCAACTGGCCTCCGTTGCGCCCGCTGGCGCCCCAGCCGACGCGCCGGCCTTCGAGCAGGATCACCGACAGGCCACGCTCGGCCAGTTCCAGCGCCGTATTGACCCCGGTCAGGCCACCGCCGACCACGCACACATCAGCGGTCAGTTCGCCGTCCAGGCTGGGGTAGGGCGCGGTATCACGCGCGGTAGCGGCGTAGTACGACGCAGTGTGTTGGGTGTCGAATGGCATGGCGCGCTCTCGGCTCAGCGGTTGGACTTGATCTTGCTCCAGGAGCGGGTCATGACCCGCATGATCTTCGGGCTCGGCGTGCTGGAAATGTACAGCTTGTCCAGCACCTCCTGGGGTGGGTAGATCTCGGGGTTGTTGACCAGCGACTCATCCATGTAGGCCTTGGCGTCGGGGTTGGCATTGGCATAGCCGACGGTGGCACTGACCTTGGCGATCACCTGTGGTTCGAGCAGGTAGTTGATGAAGGCCAGCGCCTGCTCGGGGTTGCTGGCGTCCTTGGGAATGGCCAGCAGGTCGAACCACAGGTTGCTGCCTTCCTTGGGGATGCTGTAGGCGATCTTCACGCCGTTTTTCGCCTCGACAGCGCGGTTGGCGGCCTGGAACACATCGCCGGAGTAGCCGAAGGCAATACAGATGTCGCCATTGGCCAGGTCCGAAACGTATTTGGACGAGTGGAAGTAGGTGATATAGGGGCGCAGTTCAAGCAGGTGCGCTTCGGCCTTGGCGTAGTCAGCCGGCTTTTCGCTGCGCGGGTCCATGCCCAGGTAATTGAGCATGGCCGGGAACAATTCGTCGGGCGAGTCCATGAAGGCCACCCCGCACTGCTTGAGTTTCTTCAGGTTCTCTGGCTCGAACAGCACCGCCCAGGAGTCGATACGCTCGATGCCCAGTGCAGCTTTGACCTTCTCGACGTTGTAGCCAATGCCGTTGGTGCCCCACAGGTAGGGCACCGCGTACTGGTTGCCGGGGTCGTTCTGCTCAAGTTGCTTGAGCAGTTTCGGGTCCAGGTGCTTCCAGTTCGGCAGCTTGCTGCGGTCCAGTGGAAGGAAGGCACCGGCCTGCGCCTGGCGGGCGAGGAAGTGGTTGGACGGCACGACCACATCGTAGCCGGTGCGCCCGGCAAGCAGCTTGCCCTCCAGGGTTTCGTTGGAATCGAACACGTCATAGACCACCTTGATCCCGCTGCTGGCCTGGAAGTCGGCCAGGGTGGTATCGCCAATGTAGTCGGTCCAGTTGTACACGCTGACCGTGGGCTGAGCCTGGGCGGCTGCACCGAACAGCAGGGTGAATGCTGCAGGAATCAGGGCTTGCAGATGACGCATGTCGACACCTCGTTGGTCTTGTTCTTTGGGTTGGGTGTGAGGGGCTGCACGGCAGCCCCCGCAGATCAGACGCTGAGCAGCAGGAATTCACGCTCCCACGAACTGATCACACGCTTGAAGTTTTCATGCTCGGCACGTTTGACCGCCACGTAGCCCTGGACGAACTGCTTGCCCAGGTAACGCTGTACGGTCTGGCAGTCCTCCATGTGCTGCAGCGCGTCCTCGATGGTGATCGGCAGGCGCAGGTTGCGCCGCTCGTAGGCGCGGCCTTGTACCGGCGCACTGGGTTCGACCTTCTCGACCATGCCCAGGTAGCCGCACAGCAGGCTCGCGGCGATCGCCAGGTAGGGGTTGGCGTCAGCACCCGGCAGGCGGTTTTCCACGCGCATGGCGTCGGGGCTCGAGGTCGGCACGCGCAGGCCGGCGGTGCGGTTTTCCTCGCCCCATTCGACGTTGACCGGCGCCGAGGTGTCCGGCAGGAAGCGGCGGAAGGAGTTGACGTTCGGGGCAAACATCGGCAACAGCTTGGGGATGTACTTCTGCAGGCCGCCGATGTGGTGCAGGAACAGCGCGCTCATGCTGCCATCGTCGTTGGCGAACACCGGCTTGCCGCTGGCGATGTCGACCACGCTCTGGTGCAGGTGCATGGCACTGCCCGGTTCATCGGTGATCGGCTTGGCCATGAAGGTGGCCGTCACGTTGTGCTTGAGCGCCGCCTCACGCATCGTGCGCTTGAACACGGTGATCTGGTCGGCCAGGTCCAGCGCATCGCCATGGCGGAAATTGATCTCCATCTGCGCCGGGCCGTCTTCGTGGATCAGCGTGTCGAGGTCCAGGCCTTGCAGTTCGCACCAGTCATAGACGTCTTCGAACAAGGGGTCGAATTCGTTGGCGGCATCGATGGAAAACGACTGGCGCCCGCTTTCGGCGCGGCCGGAGCGGCCCAGTGGCACTTGCAGTGGCAAGTCCGGGTCTTCGCAACGCTTGGTCAGGTAGAACTCCATCTCCGGAGCGACGATCGGCCGCCAGCCCTTGTCGGCATAGAGCTTGAGCACCTTCTTCAGCACGTTGCGCGGCGACAGTTCGATGGGGTTACCCTGTTTGTCGAAGGTGTCGTGGATCACGATGGCGGTCGGTTCGATGGCCCAGGGGATCTGATACACCGCAGTCGGGTCGGGGCGGCAGACCATGTCGATGTCAGCGGCATCGAGCAGGCTGTAGTAGATGTCATCGTCGACGTAGTCGCCGGTGACGGTCTGCAGCAGCACGCTCTCGGGCAGGCGCATGCCACGCTCATGGAGGAACTTGGCGGTCGGTGCGATCTTGCCGCGGGCGATGCCGGTCAGGTCGCTGATCACGCATTCGACTTCGGTGATCCGGTGTTCTTTCAGCCAGGTGGAAAGCTGATCGAAGGGGGCGTTCATACAGACCTCTTGGTTGGGTTTTTGTGGCACTGGTGTGCAGGAGCCTTCCCACATGCCGTGCTGAGGGCTATCTTGGGCGCAGCCCCCAGGGGCAATCTATCCACTTTCTTCGGCAATGAATGCACCAAAAGAGTGCAATTAGGACGCAGCGTGACAACGCCCAATGCCTTGCAGGTCCAGGCCTTCCACACCACCGATGTGACCGAACAGGTGCGCGCCACCCCCGGTTGGCAGCAGCAGTACCGGCAGATGTCGCCCGGCCACTTCAGCGGCCAGCTGCGTTGCCTGGGCCTGGATGGCGTGCAGGTGTACGAAGAGCGCCTGAACACGCGGGTCGAGCAGTTTTTCCGTGCCCCTAGCGGCGCGTTGGCATTTTGCTTCGACCGCAGCGAAAACAGCCTGTACCTGCTCAACGAACAGAGCCGCAATATCTGGATCACACCGGAGAACTACCAGGAGGTGGCGGTGGTGTTCGACCAGGCCTTCCTGGCCAGCCACGCCCTCGACCCGCAGCGCCTTGACGGCTTGTTCATGGTGCCGCTGGGCAGCGGCCAGAATGCGCTGTTCGGCAGCTGGCTCAGCGCTACCCTGACGCGATTGGGACAAGCCGATTGCCCACTTGCGGGGCAAGCGTTGGCCGAACAGTTGCTGGAAGACTGCCTGTTCATCCTGGACAACGCCTGCCAGCAGCTGCAGGGCGGAGCGCTGGGGCGGCGGGGAGAGGAGCGGGCGATCATGCAGCGGGTCAGTGAGTGGGCTGCCGACTGCCCCGAAGAAACCCTTAACCTGCTGGAGTTGGCAGACGTTGCCGGCGTTTCCCTGCGCCAGCTGCAGCAGGCATTCAAGGCGTTTACCGGCATGCCGCCGGCCCATTGGCTGCGGCTTCGCCGGCTCAATGGGGCGCGGCGCGACCTGTTGCGCGGCGGCGAGGTGACGGTTGCCGAAGTGGCCATGCGCTGGTCGTTCTGGCATTTGGGGCGCTTTTCCGAAAGCTATCGGCAGTTGTTCCGGGAACTGCCCAGCGAGACGCTCAAGCGGGGCCGGCCGGTTCGCGGTTAAACCCAGCATTGCGTCGGGAAAGTTGCTATCGTGCCCGGCAGTGTTCACCCGAGGTCCCGATGTTCTACCTGCCTTTGCCCAGCGACCAGGCCGAGCGCCTCGCCAGCGCCCCCCAAGCCCCCGACTTTTTTCCCAGCGCCAGCGTGCTGCAGGCGGCCGCCGTGCTGTTCGTGCAGAACCTGCCGCGCCAGCCCGCCAGCGTTTCGGCTGACGCACAGGAACGCCGCTTCGCCGAAATCGTGCGCATCGCCAATGAGGTCGAAACGGCGGCGCCTGGCCGTTTTCAGGGCCAGGTAGCGCAGCATTTCGACCGCGAGGCGTTTGCCATGGGGCTCGGCATGCTGGGTGAGAACGGCGTCGCGCTGGTATCACCCGAAGTCGACTACCCGGCAGAAGAATTTCAGGACGCCGAAGGCCAGTGGAACTTCCAGTTTGCCGACAGCTACCGGCAGCGGGTCACGCCATTGCACCCGGTGTACCTGCCGTCGTTGGCCAGCGACCTCATGCTCAGCGACCAGCAGAACCGTCTGCTGCGCGAGTTCTTGTCCGGGGTGGACGAGTCGGTGGCGGTGCAGGGGTTCGCCGGTACCGGCAAAACCTTCCTGATCCACCAGTTCGCGCGCCTGCTCGACCCGCAACGCACCTTGCTGCTGGCCCTCACCGAAGGCCAGCTCAGGGCACTGCGGGCACGGGTCAAGGATGCTGAGGCGTACACCGCGATGACCTTTGGCCAACTGGCCGACGAGATTCTCAACCGCGACCTCACCAGTAACAGTTGGCGCCTGCGCGACCCGTACCGGACCAAGTTGTCATGGCGCCCGCAGGAGGCGCAGGTGGTGAAATGGCTGGCCATCCCCGATATCGGCCCCTTGGCCGCCCGGGACGTGGTCGCCCTGTGCATCAAGGCCGTGCGCAGCTTCTGCCGCAGCGGCGACAACCAGTTGCAGCTGCATCACTTGCCCTGGGCCGGCCCGGGGACCTCGCCGCTGGATCAGGAAGTGCTGCTGGAAAAGGCCAGGTTGTACTGGCAGGAACTGATCCGCCCATCGTCGCGCGAGATCCAGTTGCCGGTGCGCGATTACCATCGGGTCAAACTGTTGTCACTGACGGCCGAACTGATCGACAGCCGCTATACCCATGTGATCGTCGATGAAGCCCATGAGTTGTCCGCACCCATGGTCGCCGTGCTGGATCGCAGCCCGCAATCAGTCATTGCCCTGGGCGATGAGCTGCAGAACCTCAATGGCTTAAGCCCGCACCATGGCGGCTTCATCCGCCAGCGTTACATCGACCATTCATTACGCGCAGGGCCTGCCATGGACAGCGTACTCAACCCGTTGATCCAGGCCCACCCAGCGGCCATCCAGGCAGCCTTCAGCGGCAGTGCCGAGCATTACACGCGGGTCAGTTTCTTCGATGCTGTGACGGTACCCGAGCAGCCCACCGCGTTGATCGTCGATGACGAGTGGGGGTTGTTCGGATGGTTCCAGCGCCTGACCCACCAGGGTGTGCCGTTCGTGCTGCTGCAAAGCGCACGCAAGGATTTCGAGCTGTTCGTCGAGGATTGCATCGAGTTGTACCGCTATGGCACGCGGCCGCGTCACCCGATGCTGTTCCGATACCCAAGCTGGCAGGCCCTTGAGCAAGACAAGGGGGACGACAAGGCGTTCGTTGCCGTGGCCAACATGCTGCGCAAGGGCTACACCCCGGAGCACTTTGCCAAGGCCAAGAGCCGCTACCGCTGGGACAAGGCGCCCAAGCTGTTCCTTGGCCGCGTACGCGATGTGAAGAACATGGAGTTCGCCCGGGTGATGGTCTCGCCGGAGCTGATGGTTGCGCCGGTAACGGCCGGCAATCGCAACGAGCGGGCACGGATGCTGGCGGGGCTGTACACCGCATGTTCGCGGGCGCGGCACGAGCTGATCGTGCCGGGGGGGATGCTGGACTGGGTCAAGGACCAGGTCCGCGATTGAGCGTGCCGGGGCTGCAAAGCAGCCCCGGCTCACGAAATCAGTTGCGATCCAGCCACACGGTTTGCGCGTTGGTGAACTCGCGCACGCCAAAATGCGACAGCTCACGCCCGAAGCCACTCTTTTTCACCCCACCAAAGGCCACGCGGGGGTCAGAAGCGCAATAGCCGTTGATGAACACCCCACCGGTGTCCAGCGCTGCCGTCATGCGCTCGGCCAGGGCATAGTCTGCGGTGTAGATGGTCGATGCCAGGCCGAATTCGCTGTCGTTGGCCAGCTCCACCGCATGTTCGGCATCGCGGGCAGTGATGATCGCAGCCACGGGGCCGAACAGTTCCTGCTTGAACGCGGTCATGTCCGGGGTGACGTTGGCGAACACGGTCGGTGCGTAGAAGTTGCCCACGCCTTCGACCTTGTTGCCGCCCAACAGCAAGGTGGCGCCCTCGGCGAGGGTCGCCTGGACCTGGCCATCGAGCTCGTCGCGCAGGTCGTAGCGCGCCATCGGGCCGATGTAGGTGTCATCTTCCAGCGGGTTGCCGACCTTCAACTGGCGTGTCGCCTCGACGAACTTGCGCGTGAATGCCTCGACGATGCTCTCTTCCACGATCAGGCGCTTGGCCGCAGCGCAGACCTGCCCGGTGTTCTGGTAGCGGCCGACCACGGCGGCTTTCACCGCAGCATCCAGGTCGGCGTCGGCCAGCACGATGAACGGGTCGGAGCCTCCCAGCTCGAGCACGCATTTCTTCAGCGCGGCACCGGCCTGGGCGCCGATCGCCATGCCGGCACGCACGCTGCCGGTCAACGTCACGGCAGCGATGCGCGGGTCGTTGATGGCGCGGGTGACGCCGTCCGGGGTCACGTTGAGTACCTCGAACACGCCTTCGGGCAAGCCGGCATCCTTGAACAGGTCGCCCATCAGATAGGCGCTGCCCATGACGTTCGGCGCATGCTTGAGCACATAGGTGTTGCCGGCCAGGATCGCCGGTACGGCGCCACGCAGCACCTGCCAGATCGGGAAATTCCACGGCATCACGGCCAGGATCGGGCCCAGCGGGCGGTATTCGATACGCGCTTTTTCGACCTGGGTCGGCTCAGAAGCAAGCATCGCCGGGCCGTGCTCGGCGTACCACCGGCACAGGCCGACGCACTTGTTCACTTCACCTCGGGCCTGGCTGATCGGCTTGCCGATTTCGCGGCTGATCATCTGCGCGAAGGTTTCGGCCTTGGCCTCAAGAGTGTCGGCCAGGGCAAGCAGGTACTCGCTGCGCTGACCCAGCGACACCTGGCGCCACTGGCGATAGCCAGCCTTGGCACGTTGCAGCGCCGCTTCCAGTGCGGCGTCGGTGTCGAAAGGGTAGCTGCCGATCTGCTCGCCGCTGTGCGGGTCGATGGAGATGGCGTGGGTCAGGCTGCTGATCTGGCTCATGGCTGCACACTCGTTGTTGTTCATCAGTGAGGCCAGACTAGTGGGCTAGGGGTTTAATGAAAACTGAATAATAATGAGCGAAATATTCACGTTTGGAGAATGACTGTGGATCTGGTGCAATTGGAGATCTTCAAGGCAGTGGCCGAACAGGGCAGCATCAGCGCCGCCGCCCAGCACATCCATCGGGTGCCGTCTAACCTGACCACGCGCATCAAGCAGCTGGAGGAAGACCTGGGTGTCGAGTTGTTCATCCGTGAAAAAAGCCGCCTGCGCCTGTCGCCGGCTGGCTGGAACTTCCTCGAATACACCCGGCGCATCCTCGACCTGGTGCACGAGGCCCGGTTGACGGTGGCGGGCGAAGACCCGCAAGGCACCTTCGCCCTGGGTTCGCTGGAGAGCACCGCAGCCGTGCGTATACCGGCATTGCTGGCCGCCTATAACCAGCGCTACCCGAAAGTCGACCTGGACCTTTCCACCGGGCCGTCGGGGACCATGCTTGAAGGCGTGCTGTCCGGGCGCCTGGTGGCAGCATTCGTCGATGGCCCGTTGTTGCACCCCACGCTTGAAGGCATGCCGGTATTCGAGGAGGAGATGGTGATCATCTCGCCGCTCAACCATGCCCCGGTAACCCGTGCGCAGGACGTCAACGGTGCGAGTATCTACGCCTTCCGTGCCAACTGCTCGTACCGCCATCATTTCGAGAACTGGTTCGTCCAGGACCAGGCGGTACCAGGCAAGATCCATGAAATGGAGTCCTACCACGGCATGCTCGCCTGCGTCAGCGCAGGTGCCGGCCTGGCCATGTTGCCACGCAGCATGCTCGACAACATGCCCGGCTGCACCACGGTTAGCGCCTGGCCCATGTCGGAGGATTTTCGCTACCTCAAGACCTGGCTGGTGTGGCGCCGCGGTACCGTGTCGCGCAGCTTGAGCATGTTCGTTAAGCTGCTTGAGGAGCGGCGCGCTGGCTCAGACCGTACTGAACATTAGCCATTGGTGGCAATTCACTTCCAACTTTCTGATTAATTGGACAATAATCAGAAAAGTATTACCTCGTGTGACCGGTTGGATGCACCGGCCACCGTAAAAATCGAGGGGCAAAAGCCCCCGCTTGCCCGTGTTGACCATCAGGAGATGTCATCGATGAAAACCCGTCTTGCCACTATGCTGGCAGCCGCCGCATTGGCCGTTGCCGGGGCCAATCTGGCCCAGGCCGCGCAGGTGTCCGGCGCCGTGGGCGCCACCAGCCAGGGCGACATGACTTACCGTGTAGGCCTGGCCTTCGACTGGGACAAGAAATGGCTGCAAAGCAGCACCGGCTTCGTGACCGGTTATTGGGATGCGGCCTACACCTACTGGGAAGGTGGCGAGGCCAGCGGTGCTCACTCGCTGTCGTTCAGCCCGGTGTTCACCTACGAGTTCAGCGGCTTCACCTACACCCCGTACATCGAGGCAGGCATCGGCCTGGCAGCATTTTCCAAGACCGATGTCGGCGATCAACACCTGGGTTCGTCGGTCAATTTCGAGGACCGCATCGGTTTCGGCCTGAAGTTGCCGGGCGAGCAGAAAGTCGGCATCCGTGCCATGCACTACTCCAATGCCGGTATCAAACAGCCGAACGACGGCATCGAATCCTACTCGCTGTTCTACAGCAAGGCGTTCTGAAACGGCGGGCCGCGCCAGCGGCCTCGGCCATTCAGAAGGTGTACGAAACCCCGGCTTGCACCGTGCGCGGTGCACCCGGGTACACGTAAGTGTTGAACGCCCCTTCGTCATAGCCCTTGTTGAACACGTTCTTCACGTCCAGGTTCAGCCGTACATGCTCGTTGACCTTGTAGAAGCTGTGCAGGTCGACCACGCTGTAGCTCGCCATGGTGTAGGTCGTCGCGGCGGTCTGCCCGGCACGGTCATCGATGTACTTCACCCCAACCCCCAGCCCCAGGCCCTTGGCCAGTCCATCCTGAAACTCGTAGGTGTTCAGCAGGCTGAAGCTGTTGCGTGGGATGTTCGCCAGGCGCGTGCCGGTGGGCACCGTGTTGTCCTGGGTGACTTCGGCGTCGACATAGGCATAGCCACCGATCACACGCCACTCAGGGGTGAGGTTGCCGGCAATGTTGATGTCCAGCCCGCGGCTGCGCACCTCGCCGGCGGCGATGCTGTAGGTGCCGGAAGGGTCATTGGGGTCGCGGGTCAGCACGTTTTCCTTGACGATGTGGTAGACAGCCGCGTCGATGCTTAGCTGGCGATCGGGCGCTTCCCACTTCACACCCAACTCATACGACTTGCCTTTCTCCGGGTCGAAACCACTGCCTTGCAGGCTGGCGCCACTGTTGGGTTTGAACGACCGCGCGGTGTTGGCGTACACGGCAAGCGTGTCGGTGATGCCATACAGCAGGCCGAAACGAGGGGTGACGCCGTTTTCGCCCTTGCTGAAGTCACCAGCATTGTTCAGCTTGTTGTCGTAGTCATGCTCGTAACGCTCGAAGCGCACCCCGGCCAGTGCCTTCAGGCGCTCGGTCAGGGCGACCTGGTCCTGGATGAAGGCGGCCCAGGTCTTGAGGTTTTCCTTGTCGTGGGTAGTCGTGCGGGTCAGGGCAGGGCGCGGCTGGCCCGGCACCGGGTCGAAGATGTCGATCGGATAGGCGCCGGCACCGGCGGCCGAGCGTTGAATGATCGAGCTGTAGTCGTAGTCTTCATATTCGATACCGGTCAGCAGGGTGTGGGCGAAGCCACCTGTGTCGAAGTGGCCGGTCAGGTTGAGCTGGTAGTCGCGGTCGGTCCATTCGAGCTTGCGGTAGTTGAAGTTGCGCCCAAGGGTTTGGCCATCAGCCTGCAACGCATTGGCTTCCACGGCGTTGCCCTTGAGTGAGCCGTCCAGCCACTGCATGCCGCCACCCAAGGTCCAGTCTTCGCTGAGCGCGTGCTCGAAGCGCAACTGCGCCATGTTGTTGTCGTTGTGCAGCAGGTTGTCGCTGCCTTTTTCCCAGATATTGGTGTCACGCGAGGCAGTGCCGCGCTGGCCGGGCAGGCGGGTAAGGCCCCGGTCGAGCGGGTGGTTGTTGCGCATGAAGTCGCCCTCGAAGACGATCTTCGTGGCGTCATTGACCTGCCAGCTCAGCACGGGCGCAACGTCATAGCGTTCGCTCTCGACATCGTCGCGGAAGCTATCACCACCTTCACCCAGCACGTTCAGGCGGTAGGCGAGCGAGCCATCTTCATTGAGCGGCCCCGTGGCATCGAGCGTTGCCCGGTGCATGCCCTGGTCGTCGAGCTGGCTGCCAAGCGTTACCTTGGGATCGGCCAGTGGCTGCTTGCTGACCACGTTGAAGGTCCCGCCCGGGTCGCCACGGCCATAGAGGCTGGTGGCCGGGCCGCGGATCACTTCCAGCCGCTCGACGCTGTTGGCATCGGGGGCGTTGGGGTAGCCACGGTTGATCGGGAAGCCATTGCGGTAGAACTCGCCCGTGGTGAAACCGCGCACCGTGAAAGTGGTCAGGCCCTGGCCGCCAAAGTTGTTGGCGCGGCCAACGCCGCCTGCGTAGTCAAGGCCGTCCTGCAGCCGCGTGGCGCCGGTGTCTTCGAGTACATCCTTGGGTACGACGCTAATCGACTGCGGTATTTCGTGCAGCGCGGTGTCTGTGCGCGTGGCACTGGCCGAACGACTGGCTTTGTAGCCCTCGACCGGTCCATCGGCGCGTTCGCTGTCGGCGGTACCATTAATGTTCAGGGCCTGGAGTTCGATCTGGGCGGGGTTACCGAGTGTTTCAGCCTCGGCGAAAGCCAGCGGGGAGACAGCATGTAGTACACAAAGCGAAACGAACGTGCGACGCATCGACGGTACGATCCTGAAGTAGGGCGCTAGGAAGGGGATTGATAGGTCGCGAAAGTACTACGAATCATTATCAAATGCATTATTTTTAAGTGGGTCGGGAGTACCAGTTTGGTGCTGGTCGTGCGATTGACTGGGCTGTCAGATCAAGCACCGCGCAGCCGGCGCTCGATCCGACAGCCCAAAAATCTCAGCTGATGCCTCAACGCACCCCTTTGACCGCCAGCACATTGCACAACGGATGCTCCAGCACATGCGCCGTGGTCCCGCCCAGGAACGTCTGCATGGCGTCATGCCGGTGGTTGCCCATCACGATCACATCGACCCGGCCGTGGCTGACGAACTGGGCAATCGCCCGAATCGCTGCACCTTCCAGAAAGTGTCGGCGTTCCAGCGGGACCTGGTGATGGTCACCCAGGCGATTGAACGCTGCCCGTTGCGCGGTGCGCACACTGCCCTCGAAACCGGGCATGGTCACCGTGCCGGCGCCGAAGTCGGCGAGATGGGTCCTGGCCGCATCGCATACATGCAACAGGTGCAGTTCGGCGTTGCACTGCAGGGCCAAGGCATGGGCGCAGTGGATCACCTGCTCGTCCAGGTGTTCGCCGGCACCGTGGCTGTTGAGGTCGACGGCGACGGCGATTTGCCGGGGCAGCGGCAGGCGAATGTCGCTGACCAGGTGCACGGCCACCGGGCTGTCCTTGAGCAGTTGCCAGTCCAGCGGTGTGACCAACAGGCGCTTGAGCACCGGTTCGTGCTGTACATCCTTGATCAGCAAATCACAGCCCAACTGCTCGATGCGCTCGATCACGCTGCCCAGCGGATCGCGGGTGAGCAGCAGTTCGGTGGACACATCCAGGCCGTCATCGCGCAATTGCTCGGTGGCATCGGCCAGCCACTGGCGGTTGTCGGCAAGCAGCCGCTCGCGTTCACGGCCGTCGCTCATCAGGCCAAAGGTGTCGACATCGTCGACGAAGACATTGATATCCAGCAGGGCACCGCTGGATTCAGCCAACGCCGCCGCGCGTTGCAGCGCGGGCGTGTAACGCATCTGCGGGCCGAGCATGACTAACAAACGCTTGAACTGGCTCATCGCACACCTCCACGTGTGGGCAGCCCCCCGGTTCATGCCTGTTGATCTGGTCTGTTCAGTCTAGGCGGCAGCGGGCTTGCCCGCGAATACGCAGGCGTCTACCGCCAAAGGGTTTGTCGGGTATGATGCCAGCCCCATCATTTCACGAGGCCCGTTTCATGTCCCTGAGTGCTGAACAGACCGGCGAATTCCGCGCCTTCGCCGAGCAGTTGGCCGATGCCGCTGCAGCCGCGATCCAGCCGTACTTTCGTGCCAGCCTGGACGTCGAGGACAAGGGCGGGCGCCTGTACGACCCGGTGACCGTGGCCGACAAGGCTGCCGAAGACGCCATGCGCACGCTGATCCAGGCGCGTTACCCGGAACACGGCATTCTTGGCGAAGAGCAGGGGGTGGCAATCGGCAGCAGCCCATTGACCTGGGTGCTCGACCCCATCGATGGCACCCGCGCCTTCATCACCGGCCTGCCACTGTGGGGCACGCTGATCGCCCTGAACGATGGTACCCGCCCCGTGCTGGGGGTGATGAACCAACCTTTCACCGGTGAGCGTTTCGTCGGTACCCCCGAAGGTGCGTGGCGCAGCGGCACGCCATTGAAGACCCGCGCCTGTGCAGACCTGGCGGCGGCAACCTTGATGTGCACGACGCCGGACATGTTCGATACCCCAGAGCGCAAGGCTGCGTTCCAGGCTGTGGCTGACAAGGCGCGGCTGATGCGCTACGGCGGCGATTGCTACGCC
>NZ_MOMO01000175.1:0-1422 GCF_009933855.1 Pseudomonas sp. SG-MS2
GGTCGGGTGCATCGATCGTGACCGGCGCGCTGATGTTGCCGGGTGGGTCGGCCTGCTGTACCGCCAGCACTTGCTGGTTGATCTGGGCGGGCGCCAGTTCCACCGAGAAGCTGCCATCGGCGAGCACAATGGCCGTACCGAGCAGTACGCCTGCGGCATTGGTCACCGTGACGGTAGCGCCCGGTTCGCCAAGGCCGGTGACCACACTGCCATCGGCATTGATGGCCACCTCGGTGAGGATGGCCGGCGGCGTGAAGTCAGGCGTTTGCAACGTGGCGACTGCCGACACGTTACCGGCTGCGTCGGCCTGGCTGAGGCTGAGCAGTTCGGCGTTGCCCAGCGCCGGGTTGAGCGTGACGGTGAAGTTACCGCTGGCATCGACCACTGCCGTACCGATTTCGTCGCCCTGCGCGTTGCTGACGCTGACTTGCGCGCCGGGCTCGCCGCGGCCGGTGAGGGTAACCCCGTCGCTGGAAATCGCAAGCTCGGTGGGGGCGGCCGGTGGGGTGGTATCGGCTGCAATGATGGCGCTGGGGTCGGACTGGTTGCCGGCGGCATCGGTCAGTATCACCTGCACCTGCTGGCCGTTGGCCTGTGGTGCGCTGAGGGTGACCTGGAAGGTACCGTCGGCGCGGACCACAGCGCTGCCCAGTGTGCTGCCATCGGCAGCCAGCACTTTGACGGTGCTGCCGGCCTCGCCGGTACCGTTGAGCAAGCTGCCGCCGCCGGCAAATGCCAGGTTGCCGGCAGCATCAGGTGCCACACGGTCGGGCGCAGTCAGGCTGACACTGTCGGACTCGTTGCTCGCGGCGTCCGTCTGCTGTGCACTGAGTTGTTCGCCATTGATCTGTGCGGTGCTCAGGCCAATGCTGAAGTTGCCACTGGCATCGACCACGGCAGTGCCCAGGTCGACACCGCCTTCGCCGATCACGGCCACTGTGGCGCCCGGTTCACCGCGGCCGGTGAGCGTCAGGCCGTCGCTGCTCAGCACCAGGTTGGTCAGCGGTTGCGGGGCGGTGGTGTCCGGTGCCTGCAGGGTCGCAGGCAGCGAAGCACTGCCGTCGGTGCCCACGGCACTGACCTGCAAGACTTCGCCGTTGGCCTGGGCGCTGTCGAGGTTGACCGTGAAACTGCCGTCATTGCCGACTGGCGCAGTGCCCAACAGCACGCCGTCAGGCCC
The DNA here is from genome assembly GCF_009933855.1 of Pseudomonas sp. SG-MS2. Classification (NCBI taxonomy): domain Bacteria; kingdom Pseudomonadati; phylum Pseudomonadota; class Gammaproteobacteria; order Pseudomonadales; family Pseudomonadaceae; genus Pseudomonas; species Pseudomonas sp. SG-MS2. The sequence goes on from NZ_MOMO01000175.1 coordinate 1,181, forward strand.
ATACACATTGACGGTACTGCCGGGGGATGCATTGCCGGTAACCACCAGGCCATCGGCTGAGAGCGTCAGGTTGTCCGGAATGTCCGGTGCCAGGTTGCCCGGCGCGGTCACGGTCTGTGCCGGCGAGGCATTCTGCGCGGCATCGGCCTGGGTCACGCTGAGGCTTTCGCCGGCTGTGGCTGCAGGGCTGAGCGCTACGGTGAAACGGCCATCGCTGCCGACCGTGGCGGTCCCCAGCGAGG
>NZ_MOMO01000021.1:0-6014 GCF_009933855.1 Pseudomonas sp. SG-MS2
TTGGTAGAGCAGTTGGCTTTTAACCAATTGGTCGTAGGTTCGAATCCTACACGACCCACCATGTAAAAAGGGCATCTCGACTGAGATGCCCTTTTTCTTTTGTCTCGATTTTATCTCGCGCAAAAAAAATGCACCGAGCGGTGCAAATCTTCTTTATTCATTCGTCATCGCACAGGCCATGCCTGGTATGTGGGCATCTGGCCCAATCGCCGGCAAGCCACAGGTGTTTCACAAGCCTTGAGAGCTGTGCATCCCCTGTGGGAGCCGGCTTGCCGGCGATGAGGCCAGTGCAGACAACCTGAACCCCAAGCCTATAGCGCGCAGGTCAGTGCAGCTTCAGTCGCGGCTCAGTGCCCCGCCCAATTTTGCTTCCCAGCATCATCATCGCCGTGCGGAAGAACCCGTACAGCGCCATCTGGTGCATGCGGTAAAGCGACACATAAAACATCCGCGCCAGCCAGCCCTCCAGCTTCACGCTACCCATCAGGTTGCCCATCAGGTTACCCACCGCCGAGAAGCGCGACAGCGACACCAGCGAACCGTAATCCTTGTAGGCATAGGTCGGCAGCGGCTTGTTCTCCAGGCGCGCTTTCAGGCTCTTGGCCAGCATCTCGGCCTGCTGGTGCGCTGCCTGGGCGCGTGGCGGCACGTTGCGGTCGCTGCCCGGTTGCGGGCAGGCTGCACAGTCACCGAAGGCGAAGATGTCATCGTCGCGGGTGGTTTGCAGGGTAGGGCGCACCACCAGCTGGTTGATACGGTTGGTTTCCAGGCCGTCGATATCCTTGAGGAAGCCCGGCGCACGAATACCGGCCGCCCACACCTTGAGGCTGGCCTGGATCACTTCACCGTTGGCGGTCTTCAAGCCATCGGCGGTCACTTCGCTGACGGCAGCGTTGGTCATCCCCGTCACGCCGAGCTTTTCCAGGGTCTTGTGCACCGGCACGCTGATGCGCTCTGGCAGCGCCGGCAGCACGCGCGGGCCCGCCTCGATCACGGTGATGTGCATGTCTTTTGGCTGGATACGGTCCAGGCCATAAGCCGCCAGTTCATGCGCTGCGTGGTGCAGTTCGGCCGCCAGTTCCACACCGGTGGCACCGGCGCCGACGATCGCCACGCTGATCTTCTCGCTGGCCTGGTCACCCGCATGGGCACGCAGGTAGTGGTTGAGCAGTTGCTGGTGGAAACGCTCGGCCTGCTTGCGGGTGTCCAGGAACAGGCAGTGCTGCGCCGCGCCCAGGGTACCGAAGTCGTTGGTGTTGCTGCCCACGGCAATGACCAGGGTGTCATAGCGCAATGTGCGCGCAGGCACCAGCTCGCGGCCCTCTTCATCGAGGGTGGCGGCCAGCTGGATCTGCTTGCCTTCACGGTCCAGGCCGCTCATGCGCCCCAGCTGGAAGTTGAAGTGGTTCCACTTGGCCTGGGCCACGTAGTTCAGTTCGTCTTCCGAGGAGTTGAGCGAGCCGGCGGCCACTTCGTGCAGCAGCGGCTTCCAGATGTGCGTGAGGTTGGCGTCGACCAGGGTGATTTCGGCCTGCTTGCGCTTGCCGAGGGTTTTACCCAGGCGGGTCGCCAGTTCCAGGCCGCCGGCGCCGCCGCCGACAATCACGATGCGATGAGTCATGGGGATATCTCATAAGGTTTACGGAATTCGTGGCCCCAGGGGCCGGCCGCAAACTGCACGAGGGGAGGGCGAGCGCGAGGCAGCTCATAGCACCAGTCCACTCAACAGGCGGCTGATGAGGCCCAGCCCGATGGTCACGGCCACCACCAGCACAAGGAGCAGCCACGGCCGGAATGGCTTGCGCTCGACTTGGTGCTGAGGGGCTCGCAGATACTCATCGACACGACGCTGATCTTCCGGATTCAGTCGGCTGGTCATGGTGGGCCTCGTCAGGTAGACGTATGTGACTGCCTGAACGCTACAGCGTTCCGGCAAGTACTTGAGACAAATGATAAAGCTTTCTATCCCTGGCGCCGAGTGTACGCCATCGCAAAGACTCTCGGCACTGGATCAAAGACTGATGCCCACGTCGAACACGATGCTGCGCCCCAGGTTGCCGCGCAGAAAGTCCGGGGCATCGGGGTGGGCGAACAGCACCCGGGCAAAGGTCGGCCCCACCAGCGACAGCGAGCGCCAACCCTGGCGCAGGTACTCGGTGGGCGGCGGGAAGTGGGTGTTGAGGTCGAGCACTTCACGCTTGAGGCTGGCGAAGGCGATGATGTCCAGCTCGCTCAGGTCCAGCCCGCGTTCGCGATAGTTGTGCGCCTTTTTGCGCAAGGTGGGCGCCAGCCGCGCCAGCAGCTCGGTGGCGGCGATACGCCTGGGCCGCGCCTCGCGCCGTACCAGCTGGGCCAGTGAAAAGGCGCTGCGCCTTCGCTGCAGCTCTTCGCGCCACTCATCATTGAGCCGGCGGCCTTCGTCGAGCACAAAAAACACCTCGAACGACGCATCGCGGAACAGCACGTCGGGCGGCTCCTGGCCGGCCGGGGTGAAATCTTCACTGCGATAGGGGATGTTCAGCCCCTGCAGCAGGCGCTGGCATACCCAACGCTCCCGCTCCCATTTGCGAGCATTGGAGAGAAAGGCATTGGCTTGTTCGGCCTGGATGGTGAGCAGGCGCAGGTAGTCTGAGTCATCCATGCTCACAGCTTAGACGCTAAACCATGACGATAAGATGCTGTTTTTGAATGGGTGTAGACTCAGGTATGTCCACAGTCTCGACAGGGGCATTCGTCAAGTGATCAGCGCGCAAGTCTTGTCCAGCACCAGCCTCACGCTCGGTTGGGTAGGGTTCGTCCCTTTGCTGCTGTGGGCGGCCAGCCGCACCCGCTGGCTGGAACTGTTCGCCGACAGCCGCCGGCAGCACCTGCTGTTCGGTACGGTGTTCTGCCTGTTTGCACTTTGGCTGGTCCGGCGCGACTTCGACACCGGTGTGTCGTACCACTTCATCGGCATGACCGCCGTGACGTTGTTGCTGGACTGGCCGCTGGCGGTGCTTGGCGGGTTTCTGGCCCAGCTCGGCTTGTTGGCGCTGGGGCGCCAGGACCTGGCAGCGCTTGGTATCAACGGCCTGCTGCTGATCGGCCTGCCGGTGCTGATCACCGAGGTGTGCGCCATCCTGGTCGAGCGGGCGCAGCCGCGTAACCTCTTCGTTTACATCTTCTGCTCGGGGTTCTTTCCCGCAGCACTGACCGTGCTGGTGTGCGTGCTTGCCGGGTTGGGGCTGCTGTGGCTGGACGGGCGCTTCGCCATGCCGGAGTGGCTCAGCGACTTTGTCGGCTACCTGTGGCTGATGATGTTCCCGGAGGCGTTCATCAACGGCATGGTGGTCAGTGCGCTGGTGGTGTTCTGCCCGGAGTGGCTGGAGACATTCAACCGCACGCGGTACCTGCAGGCACCGTGGAAGGACGAGTAGCAGCGGCCTTGTGTCGCGAAAGGGCCGCAGAGCGGCCCCAGCAATTGTTGCATCAATGCCGAAACATCGAGGGCCGCTGCGCAGCCCTTTCGCGACACAAGGCCGCGCCTACCGGTCCCGATGCGGCGCCTTAGTGCCGCGGCTCCAGGTCGCCCGAATACAACTCATCCTCGGACTCTTGCGACCCCGCAATCTTGTGCTCCTCAGCCGCCCAGGCACCCAGGTCGATCAACTTGCAACGGTCAGAGCAGAACGGCCGGAACGCGTTCTTCGCGTCCCATTCCACAGGTGCGCCACAGGTAGGGCAATCGACGGTCAATGGCTGGCTCATGGCTGGCCTCCTCGTAAAGTCAGGTAAAAGTGGTGCAGATGGTCGATCTGCGCATGCAGCGCGGCAAGGTCACTGTCGTTGACCACCACATCATCGGCATGGCGCAAGCGCTCTTCGCGGGCCAACTGAGCCTTGAGGATGGCTTGTACCTGCTCGGGGCTGGTGTTGTCCCGCTGCAAGGTACGCGCTACCTGCAGCGCTTGCGGTGCATCGATCACCAGCACTCGCTGGGTTTTCTGGTACTGGCCAGACTCGATCAGCAGCGGCGACACATACACCGCATACGGCGACTCAGCCTTGGCCAGGTAGCTGAATATCTCCTGCCCGATCAGTGGGTGCAGCAGCTGTTCAAGCCATTTGCGCTGGGCCGGGTCGGCGAAGATCAACTGGCGCAACGCTGTGCGATCGAGCTGGCCGTCCTCCAGCAGCACGCCCGGGCCAAAGCGCTCGACAATGCTGGCCAGGGCCGGGCGGCCGGGCTCCACGACCCAACGCGCTGCCTGGTCGGCATCGACCAGGTGCACACCAAGCTCGACGAAGCGCTCGGCGGCGGCGCTTTTGCCGCTGCCAATGCCGCCGGTGAGGCCGAGAATCCAGGGGGTGAACGGCGCAGTGGTCATCAGAATCCAAGCAGTTGCAGGTATGAGGCGTATATTTCATCACCCCAGAGCACGGCAATCCACCCCGCAATGGCCAGATAAGGACCAAAAGGTATCGCCGTACCCATCGAATGGCTGCGCAGGCGCAACATGCATAGCCCCACCACCGCCCCGACCAGCGACGACAGCATCAAGGTCAGCGGCACTACCTGCCAGCCGCCCCAGGCCCCGATCAGTGCCAGCAGTTTGAAGTCGCCGTAACCCATGCCTTCCTTGCCGGTGATCAGCTTGAACAGCCAATACACTGTCCACAGGCTGAGATAACCAGCCACCGCGCCCCAGATGGCGTCGGACAATGGCACCACGGTATCGAAAACATTGACGATCAGCCCCAGCCACAGCGTTGGCAGCACCAGCACATCCGGCAGTATCTGCTTGTCGTGGTCGATAAGGCTCAGCGCCAGCAGGCTCCAGGTAAAGGCCAGCAAGGCCAGTGCCTCCATCCCGGCACCGGAATGCCAGGCCACCGTCAGCGACAGCAAGGCGCAGGCCAGCTCCACCAGCGGGTACCGTGAGCCGATAGGCTGTTTGCACGCAGAGCAGCGCCCGCGCAAGGCCAGGTAACTGAGCACCGGAATATTTTCCCAGGCACGAATCGCATGCCCACAGTGCGGGCAACGTGAAGCGGGCAGGCACAGGTCGAAGCGCTCATGCTCATCGGTCGGCAGCCCCAGCGCCTCCTGCGCTTCACGCTGCCATTGGCGCTCCAGCATGATCGGCAGCCGATACGCCACCACATTGATGAAGCTGCCGACCAACAGGCCAAGCACTGTCGCCAGGGTGAGGAAGTACGCCGGCTGTTCGGCCAGTAAAGTCCATAAAGTCATGTTCAGATCAAACTACCCAACTGGAAGATCGGCAGGTACATCGCCACCACCAGGCCACCGACCAGCAGGCCCAGGACCAGCACGATGGCTGGCTCCAGCAGGCTGGTCAACTGGTCCAGCGCCTGGCTGACCTGTTCCTCGTAAAGGCTGGCGGCTTTTTCCAGCATCTGGTCCAGGGTGCCGCTTGATTCACCGATGGCCGTCAGCTGCACCAGCAGCGGCGGGAACAACGGCTCAGCCGCCATCGCCTGGTGCAGCCCTTGCCCATTGGCCATGCCCTGGCGCAGCCGCAAAATGGCCCGCTCGTGCAGCTCGCCCCCACAGGCCCTGGCCACGGTGCCCAGCCCATCCAGCAGCGGTACCCCAGCGGCATACGCCGTAGCCAGGCTGCGTGCAAAACGGGCCAGCGCCGCTTGCCCCAGCAGCCGACCGAACACCGGCAGGCGCAGTACCTGGCAAGATATCCACAGGCGTGCTGGCGCATGCTGCCGATACAGCTGGCGCATACCCAAAGCCACCACAAGCAGGGTTATCAACAGCAGCGGCCCATGGCGGCCCAGCCCTGTGGACAAGCCGATGACCCATTGCGTGAACGCCGGCAACGCAGCATCAAAGCCGGCAAACAGACTTTCAAAGCGCGGAATCACTTCCAGCAACAGCACCGACGACACGCCCAGGCCGGTGAGCAACAGCAGCAGCGGATACAGCATCGCCTTGCGCACCCGTTTGAGCAGTGCCTGGCGCTGCTCCAGCATGCCCGCCAGTTGCTCAAGCTGCCGGT
>NZ_MOMO01000176.1:0-6384 GCF_009933855.1 Pseudomonas sp. SG-MS2
CGCGCCTGGGCGATGCCCAACTGATGCATGGGCTGGCTCTTGCCCGTCAGGCGGCCGAGTTCGGCCAGTTCCAGGAACGCTTCCAGATCGCAATCCAGGGACATTCGGGTTTCCTTCACATTGTTGGATAAGGGCCCGGCCGCGCAGGGCGGCCGGGCGCAGGCTCACAGGGTTGGTGCGGGCACCGGCTGCAGGCGGTGAAGCACGGTTTCGAGCAGTGCACCATGGCTGACGATGGCGTAGTGATCTGCGGCCAGGCGCTGGCTGGAGTGGATCGCGTGGTGCGCTTCGAAGGCCTGGCAGACGCCCGCTTCGCTGCTCTGTGCCCACCAGCAGTCCAGGCTGGCGCGTACCGCAGGCAGGGCGTGCACTTGCAGCGACAGGGCCTTGAGGGTCATGGCGACGGTAAACGTGCGCGCCAGATCCTCGCTGCTTTGCAGGCCGTCCATGGCCTCTGCGCCCAGGCTCCGCTCGATCAGTGCCTGCAGCTGCGTGGCATCGGCATTGGCCGCTACCGGGAACAGCGGCAGGCTGTCGGCCGGGCGGCCACTGACCACGGCGAGGAAAGCGCGCAGGTCGCCGCCGCAGTCTTCGTCCAGGGCCGCACCTGGCTCACCCGGTACATATGGGTCAACCAGACCAAGCAGGTCGATCTGCTGGCCCTGGCTCTCCAGCTCGCGGGCCACCAGCAGCGCCAGGGTGCCACCCAGCGACCAGCCCAGCAGGCGGTAGGGGCCTTGCGGCTGCTTCTGGCGGATGTACTGGGCGTAGTCGATGGCCATGGCTTCGAGCGACTCGTCCTGCCACTGGCGGTCGAGCAGCATGCGGTTCTGCAGGCCATAGACACTGCAAACGCCGTCCAGCCGCTGAGCCAGTGCGCGGTAGTCGAACACCGTGCCGAAGCCTGCATGCAGGCAGAACAGCGGTGCCTGGCGTTCGACCTTGCGGTTGAGCAGCAGCAGTGGGTCGAGTGCCGTTTGCTCGCGCGCCTCGGCCGGGCACAGTTCGGCGATGGTCGGGCGGGCGATCAGGTCGCGCAGCTTCAGGTTCAGGCCCAGTTGCGGTTGGTTGCGCAAGCGCGAGAGCACCTTGAGCACACTCAGTGAATCGCCCCCCAGTTCGAAGAAATGATCACTCACCCCAACCTGCTCCAGGCCCAACACATCGGCCCATATCGCCGCCAGCGCACGCTGGCGGTCATCTGCCGGTGCCTGGTACTGGCGTTCGCACATGAGAGGTTCGGGCAGTGCGCGGCGATCGACCTTGCCATTGGGGGTCAGCGGCAAGGCATCGAGCACCATCAGTTGCGCCGGTACCATGTAGTCCGGCAGTACCTGGCGCAGGTACTCGAGCATCGGGGTGACAGCCCGCTCGCCGTCGCCACGTACCACGTAACCGACCAGCTGCTTACCGTTGGCACCCCCGCGCGCCACCACCACGGCATCGAGCACGTTGGCGATATCCCGCAGGCGCGCCTCGATCTCACCCAGTTCGATGCGAAAACCGCGGACCTTCACCTGATTGTCCAAACGCCCGAGGTAGTCGAACACCCCGTCCGGGCGCTGGCGTACCAGGTCACCGGTGCGGTACAGGCGCCCGCCCGTGGCGCTGAACGGGTCGGCGACGAAGCGCTCGGCACTCAGCCCCGGGCGGCGGTGATAGCCACGGGCAAGGCCCTCGCCACCGATGTACAGCTCGCCGGCCAGGCCTGCCGGCAGCGGGTTGAGGCAATCATCCAGGACATGCAGCGTGCGGTTGCCTACGGCCACGCCAATGGGTGCATACACCGCTTCGCAGCGCGCCGTCACCGGCACCTTCCACAGCAGTGGGGTGACCACGGTTTCGGTAGGGCCGTAGCCGTTGGTGAGGTACTGCGGTTTGAGCACCTGCTTGACTTGCTCGAAGTTGGCATCGGCCACTGCATCGCCGCCGAAGCAGTAGATGCGCACAGGGGGCGGGGCCGGTTGGGCCTGGCCATATTCGGCCAGTTGCTGCAGGTAGGCCGGCGGGAAGCAGGCGATGCTGATGGCCTCGGCATGCAGCACGTCCCAGGTCTGCTGCGGGGTCCACAGGGTGTTGCCACGCACCACCAGCAAGCCCCCGCTGATCAGGGTCGACAGCCAGCGCTCCTGGGCACCGTCGAAGGCGAACGACATGAACAGCAGTTCGCGGGTCGACGGGCCCATCTCGTAGCGTTCGATGATCGCCTGGCAGTGCATGCGCAGCGGGCCTCGGGCCACGGCCACGCCCTTGGGGTTACCGGTGGAGCCGGAGGTGTAGATCATGTAGCTGAGCTGATCGTCATGCGCCTGCTGTTGCGGCGCGTGTCGCTGCGCGGACAGCTTGCACCGGTCCAGGTCCAGGCGGCGCTCCGGGGCGACGCCCAGGCGCTCGCCGATAACGCTGTCGGTCAGCAACAGGGCCACGTCGGCGTCGCCGATGATCCACTGCAGGCGTTCGGCGGGGTAATCGATGTCCAGCGGCACATAGGCCGCGCCAGCCTTCATCACCGCGTAGAAGGCAACGATGGTGCGCACCGAGCGGTCCAAGGCGATGCCCACCCGGTCCTCGCGCCCGATACCGCGTTCGAGCAGGGTCCAGGCCAGGCGGTTGGCCTGCTCTTCCAATTGCCCGTAGGTCAGTTGCACCCCGTCGCAGCGCACTGCCACCTGGTCTGCACGCTTCTTTGCATGACGGCCGATCAGGCTGGCCAGGTCATGCTGTGCTGTATCGCAGGGCTGTGCGTGTGGCTGCACGACGGTGTCGAGCAGGCCGAGCGTGCCGACTGCCGCCTCGGGGTGGCTCAGCAGGCGTTCGAGCAAGGCTTCGAAGTGGCGGCGGATGGCCTGCACCTGCTGCGCCTGGAAATGGTCCAGGCGGTAGAGGAACTCGATACGCAGGCGGGTATTGAGGTGCACCGCCAAGTCCATCGGGTAGTTGGTGACGTCGCGCAGCTGCGCTTCGCCAAAACGCAGGCCGGCTGTGCCGGCCGATTGCAGGCGTTCATCGATGGGGTAGTTCTCGAACACGATGATGCTGTCGAACAGCGCCTGGCCGTTGCTCTGGGTCCAGCGCTGGATGTCCACCAGCGGCGTGTGCTCGTGGTCGCGTACTTCCAGGTTGCAGGTCTGCAACTGTTGCAGCCAGTCCTGCACCGCTTGTGCCGGGTGCGGGGCCTGGATGATCGGCAAGGTGTTGATGAACAGCCCCAGCAGGCTGTCGGCACCCGGGAGGCTGGCCGGGCGACCGGACACGGTGGCGCCGAAGCACACGGTCTGTTGGCCGGTGTAACGTTGCAACAGCAGCACCCAGGCAGCCTGCACCAGGGTGTTGGGGGTAACGCGCAGGCGCTGGGCCTGCTCGCGCAGCCAGGTGGTGCGCTGCTCGTCCCAGTGCAGGTAGAGCGCGCCGTGGCCTTCCTGGGCGCTGCGCCTGCCGGCCGCACCTGCCAGCTGGGTGGGGGCCTGCAGCTCGGCCAGGCGTGGCCGCCAGAAGGTTTCGCTGGCCTGTTGCGCAGGTGCCTGCAGCCAGCGGATGTAGTCGCTGTAGCGGCCTTGCTGAGCCGGCAACGGCTGGCCGGCGTAGCACTGGAACAGTTCACCGAGCAGGCGTGACTGGCTCCAGCCATCCATGAGGATGTGGTGGCTGGTCAGGATCAGTTGGTGGCGCTCGTCATCCAGGCGCACCAGCAACAGGCGCAGCAGGGGCGGGGCGAGCAGGTCGAACGGGCGGCGGCGCTCGGCTTCGGCGGCGGCGGCCAGGCGCGCCGGCTCGACGGCCTGGCCACGCCAGTCCAGCTCCCGGGCGTCGAGCTGGCCCTGGCGCAGCACCACCTGCAGTGGCTCGCTCAGCTGCGGCGCCTGCCAGAAGGCACTGCGCAGCATCTCGTGGCGCTCCACCAACCGGCCCCAGGCGGCGATGAAACGCGGCGCCTCCAGGCCTTGGACCTCGACGCTGGTCTGGTTGATGTAGAAGTCCCCGGCACCGGCATCCTGGGTGTGGAACAGCATGCCCTGCTGCACGGTGGACAGCGGGTAGATGTCCTCGACCTGGTCGCAGGCGAAGGGCAACAGGGCCAGCTGGGCCTGGCTCAGGCGGGCCAGCGGCACGTCCGAAGGGGTCAGGCCCCGGCGCACGCCCTGGCCGCACAGGGCCACGGCCTCGCGCAACTCGGCGGCGTAGTCATCGGCCAGGCGCTGCAGTTGAGCCGGCTCGAACATGCGCTGGCTGAAGCTCCAGTTCAAGCGCAGCTCGCCGTCGAACACCTGGCCATTGAGCGCCAGCCAGTTCTGCAGCGGTGCATCGGCGCTGTGTTCGCGGCCTTTGTCTGCCGGGATCGGCCGCATCAGCGTGGCGGCATCGTCGTTGCCACTGTCGAACTGGCCCAGGTAGTTGAAGGTGATACGCGCAGCGGGCAGCGCGGCCAGGGCCTCACGTATTGCCGGGCTGGCGAAGCTGCGCAGGGCACCGAAGAAAGCACCTTTGCCCGGCAGGGCGCGCAAGTGTTCCTTGGTCAGCATGATCGCTTCGGCCAGCGAGCTGCCGGCGCTGATGCGGGCCGGGTAGAGGCTGGTCAGCCAGCCGACGCTGCGGGTCAGGTCGGCCTCGAAGTCGGCGAAGGCTTCGCGGCCATGGCCTTCGAGTTCCACCAGATGGTCATCGGCGCCGGTCCAGCGTTGCAGCACGCGGGCGAGGGCGGCCAGCAGCAGGTCGTTGATCTGCGTGCGGTAGGCGGCCGGGCAATCCTTGAGCAGGCGCGTGGTGGTCGCGGCATCCAGATGGGTGGTGACGCTGCGGCTGTCGCGCAGGCGCAGCGCAGCGTCGGCATCGATCACCGGCAGCGTGCTGTCGATATCGGCGCACTGACGTTGCCAGAAGGCGGCTTCCTGCTCCCCGGCCGGGCTCTGTGCGTGCGCTTGCAGGCGCAGGGCCCAGTCCTGCACCGACAGGGTACGCGGTGGCAGCGCGCAGGCCTGGCCGGCAGCCGCCTGGGAATAGGCACTTTGGAGGTCTTCAAGCAGGATGCGCCAGGACACACCGTCAACGGCCAGGTGGTGGATCACCAGCAGCAGGCGCTGCTCACCGTCGACCACCCCCTGCACTGCGCGCAGCAACGGGCCTTGGGCCAGGTCGAGGCTGCCCTGAGCACGGTCGCACAGGCCCTGCCAGCTGTCGCCCTGGCTTGGCTCGAACAGCCAGAGCACGTCGTCGTCGGGCACGTGCGGGGCAAAGTGTGCCTGCCACTCGCCTTGCACCTGGCTGAAGCGCAGGCGCAAGGCATCGTGGGTGGCCAGCAGTGCAGCGAGTGCCTGGCGCACATGGGCCGGGGCCAGCGCCTGGTTGGCCTTGAGCATCACCGACTGGTTCCAGCGCTGCGCCTGTGGCACGGCCTGGGCGAAGAACTGCTGTTGCATCGGCAGTAGCAGGCTGCGACCGCTGGCCGGCAGGTATGCGGCCTCGGCCGGTTCGGCCTGGGTCAGGGTGACGTGGGCCAGCGTGCGCACGGTCTGGTGGCTGAACAGGTCTTTGGGGGTGAAGTGCAGGCCGTCGCGTCGAGCCTGGCTCACCAGCTGGATGGACACGATCGAGTCGCCGCCCAGCTCGAAGAAGTTGTCATCAATGCCCACGTGCTCACGCTTGAGCACCCGCTGCCAGACCTGCACCAGGCGTGCCTGCAGTTCATCTTCGGCGGCGCTGTAGCTGGCCTGGGCCTGCGCCAGCCCCGGGGCGGGCAGGGCCTTGCGGTCGAGTTTGCCATTGGGGCTCAGCGGCATGCGCTGCAGGAACAACCACTGGTTGGGCACCATGTAGTCGGGCAGGTGGGCCAGCAGTGCCTGGCTCAGTTGCTCGCGCTCCGGCTGCGGTGTGCCGGCCTTGGCCACCAGGTAGGCGACCAGCTGGTTGTCCACGGCCAGCACGGCGGCCTCGTGGATGGCGGGTTGTTCCATCAGGCGCGCTTCGATCTCGCCGAGTTCGATGCGCAGGCCGCGGATTTTTACCTGGTGGTCGATGCGCCCGCAGTACTCGATCACGCCGTCGGCGCGGTAGCGCGCCAGGTCGCCGGTGCGGTACATGCGCGCGCCAGGCTGGAACGGGCAGGCAACGAAACGCTCGGCGGTCAGTGCCGGGCGTTGGTGATAACCGCGGGCAAGGCCCACGCCGCCCAGGTACAGCTCACCGATGACGCCCGCGGGTTGCGGCTGCAGGCCGGCATCAAGGATCCAGCAGGCCAGGTTGGCGATCGGTTTACCAATCGGCACGCCGGTCTTGCCCTCGTCACGGCAGGTCCAGTGGGTGACGTCGATGGCCGCTTCGGTGGGCCCGTAAAGGTTGTACAGGCGGGCCTGCGGCAGTTGCGCGAACACTTGCTGCTGCGCCTCCACC
>NZ_MOMO01000177.1:0-24658 GCF_009933855.1 Pseudomonas sp. SG-MS2
CCGGCACCAGTGGCGTGCCGTTCAGCGGCAGCGTCACCAGCCTGGCAGCAGTGGACGGCAATGTGAGCGGTATCGATGGCGCTGACACCCTTCGGCTGGCCACTGCCCTGAAGAACAGCGGCGGCGGCGGCGCTTACGACGTCAGCACCAGCATCACGCTGCCCGCAGGGCTGTCGTTTGCAGGCGGCAGCCTGGGTGCGGCCAACCTGCATATCTACCGAGGTGACGGCACCCTGCTGGTACAAGGCACCGACTACAGCGTCAACGGCAACACCATCACGTTCCTCGACGCCAACGGTCAGGCCACCTTGTTGGCCGGCCGCGCCGGCACCGCCGCCGACCTTTCCGGCAGCAACGTGGTGGTCATCACCTATGACGTGACCGTGGCCAATGCCATCCTCGCCTCCAGTACCCTGCAGAGCACTGCGGCACTGACCAACTACGCCAGCGTCGACGGCGGCCAGGACTTCACACCGACCGACCTGGTCGAGCTCGCCAGCCAGCAGGTTGCCGCCCCGGCCATCAGCAAGACCTACAAGGACGGCACCCTCAGCGAAGATGACTCCAGCGCCACGCACACCACGGGCAGCAACCTGGTGATCGGCGAAAGCATCACCTACGACATCGTGGTCACCTTGCCGGAAGGGGCCACGGGCAGCCTGCGCATCAATGACCTGATCCCCCCCGGGCTGCGCCTGGACCCGCGTTTCAATAGCAACCTGGGCTACGAAATAATCACCACCACGGCAGGCAGCGCGGCCTTGACGGCCAACTTCAATGGCGTGCTCAACGTCAACCCGGTGACCCTGGACGGCAGCGACGGCGCCGACCTGCTGCTGGTGTTCGGCAGCGCCGGGAGCACAGCCGACAACATCATTGGCAACAACAGTTTCGTCATCCGCCTGGTGCTGGTGGCCAGCAACGTGGCCGGCAACCAGCAAGGCACCACACTCAACAACGGCGCGCAGCTGGTCTACAGCGACCCAGACGGCGACACGCCCAATGGCGCCACTGCGGTGGACCGTAGCATCAGCAGTGCCCAGCAACCTGGCGTGGCCATCGTCGAACCCACCCTGAGCGTCACCCAGCAGGTAACCTCGACCCCGACCTTCGGCGGATTCGACGAAGGCGATACCGTCACCTTCACCATCACCGTGGCCAACAACTCAGGCACTGATGCGTTCGACATCAGCCTGCTGGACGTGCTGCCGACCGAGATCGACAACCTGGTGATCAGCGGCACGATTCAGTACAACGGCGGGGCCAGCAACAACGGCGGCGTCGATTTCGTCATTCTCAACGGCCAACTGGTGACCGCCAATGGTGCCAACATCGACATTGCCAACGGCGGCAGCATCGTCATTACCCTGTCCGGCGTGGTCAACGCCACTGCCGCAGGCGAAGCAGCGATCCCCAACAATGTCGAGGTGCGCTGGAGCAGCCTGAACGGCACCAGTAACACCACCGACACCGTCAATGGCGAACGCAGCGGCGACGACGGCCGGCTCAATTCAGGCGCACTCAACGATTACCGCGTGCTGAGTGCCCTGCTGATCCCGGTCACCAATGGCATTCAGGTATCTCGCGTGGGCGGTGTGGCCGACACGCCCCCGGCCACCAACAGCGGCGGCGCTACCGACACCAGTGGTTTGCTGGAAACCGTGGTGGTCGGTGAAATCGTCCGTTACCGCGTGGCGGTGCTGGTGCCCACCGGCGACAACCCCGATTACCAGATCCGCATCGAACTGGCCGCGGGCCTGGAGTTCATACCCGCCGACCTCAACAATATCCTGATTGCCATGGTATCGAGCCAACTGGGCGGCCTTACCACGGACGCTACTGACCTGCTCAGCGGCGGTACGTTGTACATGACCGGCAACCAGGACAGCGATGTGGCACTGCCGATCCAGGCGGACCTCAGCGGCACGACACCGTCCGGCACTTTCGACGGCAACAATGGGCGGCTGGTGATCACCACCAACGCCGACGGCAGCCAGACCATCACCTTCAACCTCGGCAACCTGACCAATACCGAGGCCAACGACAGCGACATCGAGGGCGTGATCCTCGAGTTCAACGTGCGGGTCAGCAACGTAGCGGGCAACCAGGCCAGCAGCCAGCTGGGCATGACCGTGTTCGAACACGTGGGTGAAAACGGCGGTGTGGACCGGGGCCAGAGCGATACCGTGTTCGAGCGTATCGTCGAGCCCAGCTTTAGCAACCTGGACAAATCGGTCATCGACGTGACCCCGGGCAGCGGCACCACCGATGCCACAGTGTCGGTGAGTTTCACCCAGAACGGCGGTGCGCCGGCCTACAACACCCACCTGGCCGACCAGTTCCCCAGTGGCAGCAACTACCAGGTGCAGAGCATCCTCCTCAACGGCGTGGCACTGGACCTTGGCAACCTGCCCAGTGGGGTGACCTTCAGCGATGGCACGGCAATCGCCGTGGACTTCGCCCGGCTCGCGCCCAACGACTCGGTCCAGGTGATCTACACCGTCACCCTGCCCAACGTCACCATCGCCGACAACGCCGCCAGTGCCGCCGTACTGACCTGGACCAGCCTGCCCACCGACTTCGAAACCACCGGCTGGGGTGGCTCGCTCCCAGCAACAGCCGGTGGTGCTACCGGCGAGCGTACCGGGCAAGACGGCGCCACAGGGCTGAATAACTACATACTCAGCGAAGGTGCCGGCATGGGCGTGGTCCAAGGCACGCTATGGGACGACACCCGCAGCGCCACGGATAACGTCACCCCTGACGGCCCTGGCCTGGACGGCATCGGCGTCAGCCTGACCTGGGCCGGCGAGGATGGCGTGTTCGGCAGTGCCGATGACCGTACCTTCAACACCGTGACCGCCAGTGGCGGCCTCTATCAGTTTGCGCTGCTGCCTTCGGGCAGCTACCTCATCGCCGTGGCACAGGACCATCAGGCCAGTGCCAACAACAACTTCCATGTGCGCATCGATACCGACAGCGGCGCCGCAGCAGTCGGCCTGGGCAGCGTAGCTCTCACCCTCGCTGAAGGTTCGACAGGCACGGCCGATGCAGGCTATGTGCATGTGAACGAGGCGCCGATCAACACCGTCTCCGATCAGCGCGGCCAGGAAGACACGGTGTTGCACATCGGCGGCCTGGCCACCAGTGACGTGGATGTGAACGCAGGCACTGCCGATGGCGTCATGACCATCACCCTGACGGTAGTGCATGGGGTCATCTGGCAGGCCGCCACACCGCCTGCAGCCACTGCCACTCCCCCGGCCGGCGCGGGCCGCAGCCTGGTGCTCAGCGGCACCCTGGCCGAACTGAACGTACTGTTGAGCCAGCTCTATTACAAAGGCGACCAGGACTTCAATACCTTCCGCGACCGGGAAACCCTGACCATGGTCACCAATGACCAGGGCAACTTCGGCGATGCACCGCTAAACGGTGATGGCACCCCTGGGCAGAACCCCGCCGATGCGCTAACCGACACGGACGTGATGAATATCGTCATCGACCCGGTCAACGATGCACCGATCGCCAACGCCGACCTGGCCTCCGCCTTGGAAGCCGGTGGCCTGAACAACGCCGACCCGGGCGTGAACCCGACCGGTAATGTGCTGAGCAATGATACCGACGTCGATATCCAGACCAACAACGACGTGCTCACCGTAACCCGTATCGCCAACACCACCACGCCCGGTGGCGTGGCAGTCGCGGCCAACGGGGTCACCACCTTGCAGGGGTTGTATGGCACCCTGTCGATTACCGCCAGCGGCGGTTTCCAGTACATCGTCGACAACGACAATCCTGCGGTGCAGGCGCTGCGCACGGCGGGCAACTTCATCAGCGAGTCTTTCAATTATGACATCGTCGACAGCGGCGGCCTGACCAGCAGCGCCGTGCTGCAAATAGATATTCATGGCGCCAACGACACTCCCGTGGCACAGGGCGATGCCGCCGCCGCCCTCGAGGCCGGCGGTACCAACAACGGCACGCCCGGCCAAGACGCCACCGGCAATGTGCTGGACAACGACACTGACGTGGATGCCGTGGCGCTGGGCGAAACCAAACAGCTCAGCGCAGTACGCTACGACGGCCCGGGCGGCGGTCGGATCATCCCGGTTGCCAGCGGCCAGTCCACCAGCGTGCCGGCGACCTTCGGCACCTTGACCATCAACGCCGACGGCAGCTATCGGTATGTCATCGACAACGGCAACGCCGCCGTGCAGGCGCTCTCCCCCGGCCAGACACTGGTCGAGCAGTTCACTTACCAGATGGCCGATGCCGGTGGCTTGAGTTCCATAAGCGTGCTGGTGATCACCGTCCAGGGCGCCAACGATGCCCCGGTGGCCGTGGACGATCGGGGCAGTGCCAGTGCAGGGGCCAGCGACAGCAGCCCGGCGCCGGTCAATGCCGCGGGCAACGTGATCACCGGCACTGGTGGCGTGGGTGCCGATACCGACGTTGATAATGTGGACCAGCCACCCGCCACCCAGCTCAAGGTCGACGGTGTGCGCAGCGGGCTGGAAAGTGCAGGTGGCGCGCTCGCCCCGGTGGCCAGCGGCGCTCCCGCCGCCATCACCGGCACGGTGGCACGTTTGGCCGACAACAGCCTGATCAATGGCAACTTCGGCCAGCTCACCCTCAACGATGACGGCACCTACAGCTTCGTGGTCAACAGCGCCGACCCCACCATCCGCGCACTGGCCGCCGGGCAAAGCCTGAATGTGATCTTCACTTATCAGGTCCAGGACAGTGGCGGGCTTACCGACCAGGCGCAGTTGGTGATCACGGTAACCGGGGTCAACGACCCGCCCGTGGTCAGCCCGGTCAGCGTCGATGCGATCGAGGCAGGCGGGCTGAACAATGCAAGTCCCGGCCTGGACCCGAGCGGCAGCATCCGTGCAGCGTACAACGACCCGGACGGCGACGCCCTGACCATCAGCGGCGTAATCAGCCCGAATGGCATCAACGGCGCGCCTGGCCAGGCCCTTGCCGGCAACTATGGCAGCCTGGTGCTCGATGCCCAAGGCAACTACCGCTATGTGGTGGACAACGGCAACAGCGCGGTGCAGGCGCTGCGCAGTGATGCTGACAGGCTGACCGAGGTCTTCCAGTACAGCGTCAGCGATGGCAACGGCAAGGTCGTCACGGCCACCTTCACCGTGGTCATCCATGGCCGCAACGACACCCCGATCGCGGCCAACGACAACGCCATTGCCATCGAAGCCGGTGGTAGCAACAACGCTACACCAGGGCAACCAGGCAGCGGCAACGCCCTTGGCAACGACAGCGATGTGGACGCAGGCGACAGCAAGAAGGTCGATGGCATTTACCTGGGCACCCTTGCAGCCGGCGGTACGTTCATCCAGGTCAACGCCGGCACGACCGTGGTGGCCGGCGCCTATGGCACGCTGAGCATCGATGCCAATGGCAACTACATTTACACCGTCAATGACAGCCTGGCTGCCGTGCAAGCACTCAAGGCCGGTGAGCAACTGCGCGAAACCTTCGTTTACCGCATGCATGACACTGCCGGTGCCAGCGCCCAGGCGCAGATCAACATCACCGTCGAAGGCCGCTACGATACCCCGGTGGCCCGCGACGACCTCGCCTACGCGGTAGCGGTGGACGACGATGGCACGGGTGGGCGCAACCCCACCGGCAATGTGCTGAACAACGACACCGACGTGGATGCCAACGATACCAAGGCAGTCACCGCCGTGGGCGTGGGCGCCGAAAGCAGCAACCCTGGCCTCGACCCACTGGTCGACAGCGCGAACGTCACCACACGCTATGGCACCCTGACCCTCAACGCCGACGGCAGCTACCGCTTCGTGGTCAACTCCAACGATCCCGACATCATTGCCCTCGGCGCGCTGGGCTTTGTCATCCAGCGCTACACCTATCAGGTTACCGACGCTGGGGGGCTGAGCGACACCGCAACGCTGACCATTCTCATCCGCGGTGAGAACCAGCCGCCTGTTGCCGGCCCCGACCAGGGCCAGGCGGTCGAGGCCGGCGGCATGGACAACAACATCCCGGGCAGCGACCCCAGCGGCAACGTGATGGACAACGACAGCGACCCGGACGCCGTCAACATCCTGTTCCCGGAAATCCTCGAGGTGCTGGCGTTCTGGACTGGTGACGGCCCGCTGCCAGACAACGCCAGCCTGGTCGGGCAAACCCTGCGCGGCCAGTATGGCGACCTTACATTGAATGGCGACGGCAGTTGGAGCTACGTTCTGGACAACAGCCTGCAGGCAGTGCAAGCACTGCGCGTGAGCGGCCAGACCGTGGTGGACAATTTCACGTACTTGCTGGCAGATGTCTGGGGCGGTACCACCAACAGCCTGCTGACCATCACCATCGACGGGCGCAACGACTACCCTGCGGCCAACGATGACACCGCCAGCGCGGTGGAAGCTGGCGGCGTGAACAATGGTACGGCGGGCGTCGACCCCAATGGCAATGTGCTGGACAACGACACCGATGTCGACGGCACGCAGTACGGCGAGACGAAGACAGTGGTGCAGTACACCGGCGAAAACGGCAACACCGCAGTCGCCGGCCAGGTGCTGCAGGGCCTGTACGGCACACTCCTGATCAATGCAGACGGCAGCTACCGGTACGTCGTCGACAACAGCAACCCGACCGTGCAGGCCATGCGCAGCGCAGGCCAGACGCTGCGGGAAGTGTTCACCTACCGCATGCGCGATACCGCCGGTGTGACCTCGGACGCGCGCTTGAGCGTGACTGTGCAGGGCGCCAACGACAACCCGGTGGCCCGCGACGATGCCAATGCGGCCAGCGACCAGGTACCGGCACCGCACACCAGCGGCAACGTGCTGCCCAATGACAGCGATGTGGATGCCGGCGACGGGCTGACCGTGACCGGCATCCGTGCCGGGCAAGAGTCCGGCGCCGGTACGGCCGGCGTCATCGGCCGCCCCATCGCCGGCCAGTACGGCACCCTGGTGCTCAATGCCGACGGCAGCTACACCTACACCATCGACCTGAGCAATCCCGACGTGCTGGCGGCTGCGGGCCTTGGGCAAGTACTCAAGGACTACTTCACCTACACCCTCAGCGACCTGACGGGCGCGACCGACCTGGCTGAACTGGTCATCACGCTGGACATTTCCAGCCCATTCATCCCCGCAGGCCCCCATCTGGACCGTGACGGCAGCGACAGCCTGATAGGCCAGCCGCTGCCGGATGTCAACCCGGCGATCTTCGTCGCACCAGTGGTCGAACGGATCGACGAAAGCCTGACCCTGTCCGCCTGGAGCGCCGATGGCAGTGATGTGCGCCTGTTCGCCACGCCAGAAATCGAAAGCCAGTCGCTCGGCAGCCAGCTCGGCCAAGTCAACGGGCAATTCGTTGCCAGCGCAGTCTCGCAAAGCCGGCGCGCCAGCGCCGAGGACCAGAACTGGATCGACGGCCGCCACGGCGTCATCAGCCTCACCGCAGACGGCCTTTTGCCCGACCCTTCGGTATGGGCAACGGTGGAAGCCGACATGGTGGCGCAACCGGATAAAAGCTCACAGCCAGCGCAGGGCTTTCGTGCGCAATTGCGAGAAGCCGCGCAGCGTCGCGGCAGCGTTGCCCCCTGACGCCGATACATACACGGATGGACCAAGGACAGCCTATGCCCGTATCGAACTTTAAAGCCCTGAGCACTTTCACTGCATTCAGCGTTCTGCTCAGCGCCTGCTCGGCCTTCGAACCCAAGCCCTACACCGAGGACCAGATGCGCCAGCGGGTGATCGAAGACCAGGCCCGCATGTACAAGGAGCAGGAGCCCGTCAATGGACCAATCAGCTTCTACGAGGCCTCGGCGCGCGCCCTCAAGTACAACCTCGACTACCGCCTGAAACTGCTGGAAAGCGCGCTGGCATCGGACCTGCGCGATGTCTCCAGCCACGAGATGCTGCCGCGTCTGGTAGCCTCCGCTGGCTATGCCGGGCGCAACAATGATTCCGGTGGCACATCGATCGGCATCGAGGACCGCCAGGTCAGCTTGCGTCCGTCCACCTCCGAAGAACGTTACCGCACCCTTTACAGCCTTGGGCTGTCGTGGAGCCTGCTGGACTTCGGGGTCGCCTACTTCCGCACGCAGCAGAAGAACGACCAGATGCTGATGGCCGAGGAGCGCCGTGAAAAGGTCGCGCAGAACGTGCTGCAGGATGTGCGCAACGCCTACTGGCGCGCCCTCGGCGCACAGCGTCTGCTGCCCGAGGTGGATGGCCTGCTGATGCGTACTCACCGCGCCCTGACCTCAGCCCGCGAAGCCGAAGGCAAAGGCCTGCTACCGCGCCAGGACATCCTGGCCTACCAGCGCGCCCTGCTCGATTCGGTGTACATGCTCACCGTGCGCCGCCAGGACCTTGAGTTTGCCCGCGCCGAGCTTGCCGCGCTGATGTCGCTGCCACCCAACACCCGCATGGTGCTGGCCGACGTCACCGAGCAGCCGCTGCCACTGCTGACCAGCAACGTCGAACAGCTGGAGCGTCTGTCCCTGGAGCGCCGCCCGGAAATCATGGAGGAGTGGTATCGCAAACGCGTCAGCATGAACGATCTGAAGATCGCCAAGGCACAGCTGTGGCCAAACGTGAGTTTCAACTACGGCTACGAGTACGACTCCAACAAATACCTGTACAACAGTGACTGGAACCAGACCGGCATCAACGTCTCGATGAACCTGCTGCGCCTGCTGCAGTACCCGGACATCACTGCGGCGGAAAAAAGCCAGGAAAAAACCGATGACATGCGCCGCACAGCGCTGTCCATGGCGATTCTCACCCAGGTCCGCGTCGGCCTGCTGCGCTACCAGCTGGCGCGTCAGGAAGTGGAGTTTGCCGACGAAAGCCTGCGCGTTGACCAGAGCCTGCTCAACTACGCGCAGTCATCGCGCAACGCAGCACTGGGCAGCGAGCTGGAACTGATCCGCGCCGAGGGCCGGCTGCTGCTTTCGCGCTATCAGCGCGAGGCTGCCTACTCCGATGCCCAGGCTGCCTGGGGGCGGCTGTACAACTCGATCGGCTTCCAGGTCATGCCCAAGGAAATCGAGCAACATGACGTGAAGACGCTGGCGCAGGAGATTCAACGAACGGTCGAGCAACAGACGCGGGACAATCTGTTGGCGGCAGGCAAGTAGACGGCACACCGGTACCGCATGAACAAATCTTCATAGTGGCTGTGAGCGCCCGTGTTGCGGGATGAAACGCCGGATGCCCGGTTTTGCGCATCGCACCTGTCTTGAGGCGCGCCCCCGGCACGCGTAGCATCGCCGCCCCGCATCCTTGTGGGAGCCGGCTTGCCGGCGATTCGAGTGCATGGCACTCGTCTACATCCATGTTGGCTGGCCTGGCGTAGTCGCCGGCAGGCCGGCTCCCACAGGTTTGCGTTCAACCGACACACCACCGCCCATGCCCCAACCGATCCCCCTCAAGGACCACGAAAAGGAAAAGCACCTGGTCAACCGCCGGCTCCTGGCTTGCGCTGCCCTGGTCTTCAGCCTGGTCGCCGTGCTGATCGGCCGTCTCTACGTGCTGCAAGTGCTGCAACACGACCAGCAAAGCGCGGTATCGGAAAACAACCGCGTACACGTACTGCCCATCGCCCCCGAGCGCGGGCTGATCTACGACCGCAACGGTGTGGTGCTGGCCGACAATAAGCCCAGTTTCGACCTGACCATGACCCGTGAGCGCGCCGGCGATTCGGCCAAGGTGCTCGACACCCTGACCCAGGTCCTGAGCTTGGGCGAGGATGACCGCAAGCAGTTCGACAAGGACCTGCGCCGTGGACGCAAGCCGTTTGAACCGGTCACCCTGATGGTTGGCCTGACCGAGGAGCAGATCGCCCTGGTAGCGGTCAACCAGTTCCGCCTGCCGGGCCTGGATGTAGAACCGCAGTTCATCCGTGAATACCCGCTGGCCGAGCACTTCGCCCATTCGGTCGGCTACGTCGGGCGGATCAACGAAAAGGAAGCCAAGACCCTCGACAGCACCGAGTATCGCGGCAACCAATCGATCGGCAAGACCGGTATCGAACACTTCTACGAAAGCCAGCTGCACGGCCACGTCGGCTACGAGGAGGTCGAGACCAATGCCCAGGGCCGGGTGATGCGCGTGCTCAAGCACCAGGCCCCTACACCAGGCGAAGACATTGTGCTGAGCCTCGACGCCCACCTGCAAGTGGCTGCAGAAAAAGCCTTGGGCGACCGCCGTGGGGCGGTGGTGGTGCTCGACCCGGCCAACGGCGACGTGCTGGCGATGGTCAGCAACCCCAGTTTCGATCCCAACCTATTCGTCAAGGGCATCAGCTTCAAACAGTACGCGGCCCTGCGCGATTCCATCGACCGGCCGCTGTTCAACCGCGTGCTGCGCGGGCTGTATGCACCGGGGTCGACGATCAAGCCGGAAGTGGCCATCGCCGGCCTCGACAGTGGCGTGATCACCCCCGGCAGCCGGGTGTTCGACCCCGGGTACTACGAGCTGCCCAACTACGAACACAAGTATCGTAACTGGAACCGCAGCGGCGATGGCTGGGTGGACATGTACACCGCCATCATGCGCTCCAACGACACCTACTTCTACGACCTGGCGCACAAACTCGGCATCGACCGCCTGCACGACTACATGGCCGAATTCGGCCTCGGCCATAAGGTCTCGCTGGACATGAATGAAGAAGCTTCGGGGTTGATGCCGTCTGCCCAGTGGAAACGCGCCACCCGCCGCCAGGCCTGGTACCCCGGCGAAACGCTGATCCTGGGCATCGGCCAGGGCTACATGCAGGTCACCCCGCTACAACTGGCCCAGGCCACCAGCCTGCTGGCCAGCAAGGGCGTTTGGCACCGCCCGCACCTGGCCATGACCGTGGGGGGTGAAACCCCGGTGGACCCGAACCCGATGCCCGACATCGTGCTGCACGACCGGCATGCCTGGGACCAGGTCAGCCAGGGCATGCAGATGGTCATGCACGACCCGCGCGGCATTGCCCGCGCCGCCGCCGCCGGCGCCCAATACCGCATCGCCGGCAAGAGCGGCACCGCGCAGGTGGTGGCGATCAAGCAGGGGGAGCGCTACAACCGCAACAAGACCCTGGAGCGCCACCGTGACAACGCCCTGTTCGTCGGCTTTGCACCTGCCGAGCACCCGAGCGTGGTGGTGGCCGTGATGATCGAGAACGGCGAGGCCGGCGGCAGGGTGGCCGGGCCGGTCGTGCGCGAGGTGATGGATGCTTACCTGCTGGATGACCAAGGGCACCTGAAACCGCAGTATGCCGGTGGTGCAGTGCTCAAGCAGGCTCCGCACACCTGAGGCAGCCCGACAGCTTAGCGCTGGCACGCCCATGGTCACATTTCGGTCACGCCACTGTCGTAATCTGCCGGGCAACTCTGTGCCAAAGGTCGCCCGGCATGCTCCGTCTGTTGCTCTTGCTGCTTCCCCTGCTCCCCCTGACGGCCGTGGCCGAGCCTGTGCAGCTGCGCGTGCAAGGTTCCAACACCATCGGCGCGGCCCTGCTGCCTGCGCTGGTGCAGGGGCATCTTTGGGCACAGCAGGCAACGGCGATCGAGCAACGGCCAGGCGCTGTGGCAAACGAGACCGTGGTAACCGCCGTTGACGCCCAGGGCCAGCCTCTACGCATCGACATCGCGGCGCACGGCTCGAGCACCGGCTTTATCGCGCTTGGCCGTGGCGAGGCCGACCTGGCCGCAGCGTCTCGCCCCATCAACGATGCCGAGGTGCGCCAGCTCAAGGCGCTGGGTAACTTGCGTGCAGCCGGTGCCGAGCAAGTGATCGGTCTGGATGGTGTTGCAGTGTTCGTCCACCCCGATAATCCCCTGCCACAGCTCACCACCGAACAATTGGCACACATCTTCTCGGGGCGGATCCAGTATTGGGAGCAACTGGGCTTGGCAGGCGGCCCGATACACCTCTATGCACGCGACGACCGCTCCGGTACCTTCGAGACCTTCAAGGCACTGGTGCTGGAACCGCACCGCAGTGAACTGGCCCAGCAGGCGCAGCGTTTCGAATCCAGTGATGAGTTGGCCGATCGGGTACGTACAGATCGCCAGGCCATCGGGTTCAGCAGCCTGGCAGCGGTGCACGGAGCCAAGGTGCTGGCGATCGCCGAAGGCGATGCGCCAGCCATGCTGCCGGACCGCCCGCTGGTGGCGAGCGAGGATTACCCCCTGTCACGCCGGCTGTACTTCTATTTGCCCGCCAACGCCAAACCCCGGGCCAGGGCCTTGGCAGAATTCGCCCAAAGCCCTGCCGGCCAGGCCATCGTCGCCGAGCAAGGGTTCGTCTCACAGCAGGTCAAGTCCCTGGCCGTACCGGCGCAGGTCGACATGCCGCCGCGCTACCGCAACTTGGCGCAGAAGGCCCAGCGCCTGAGCGTCAACTTCCGCTTCCAGGAAGGCAGTGCCAGCCTCGACAACAAAGCGCTGCGCGACATACAGCGCGTCGCCGACTACCTGCGCCAGGCCGGCAAGCTGCACAGCAAGGCGGTGCTGGTCGGCTTTGGCGACACCAAGGCAACACCGGGCCGTGCCGCCCTGCTCTCGCGCCTGCGAGCACAGGCGGTACGCCGTGAGCTGGCGCGCGATGGCGTCGAAGTGCTGGAGGTGACCGGCATGGGCGACGAGTTGCCGGTTGCGGGTAACGAGCTGGAACAGGGACGCTTGCGTAACCGCCGGGTGGAGGTTTGGGTGTACTGAGGCAGGCAGCCGCGCACAGGCTCAGGCAAAAATTTGTAACAGCGCGCCATTCGGCATCACGGGGAAATGGGTCTAGGCTCAAACCCATGTGATACCGGGCCCCTCTGACGGCTACCGCGCCGCCATGTCGGATCACTGTTGCCATGCAACGTCGACAATCAAGGAGGGGCTCATGACAGCTCTACACACATTTCTCACAACACCATTCCTCGGTACCAGCACCTGGTTGTGGCTGGTGTTCATGGCCATCGTCATCGGCCTGCTGGTACTCGACCTGGGCGTGCTGCACCGCAAAGAACGTGAAATCGAAATGCGCGAAAGCCTGCTGCTGTACGCGGGCTATTTCAGCGTGGGCGTGCTGTTCGGCGCGTGGGTCTGGTACCAACTGGGCGCGCAGTCGGCGCTTGAGTTCTACACCGGTTTTTTGGTCGAACAGTCCTTGTCGATGGACAACGTGTTCGTCATGGCGATGATTTTCGGTTTCTTCGCCATCCCCCGTCGTTACCAGCATCGGGTGCTGTTCTGGGGCATCCTGGGGGTGGTGTTCCTGCGTGCGATCATGATCGGCGTGGGCGCAACACTGGTGCAAAACTTTGAATGGGTGCTGTACATCTTCGGGGCATTCCTGCTGTTTACCGGGGTAAAAATGGCGTTTTCGAAAGAAGACAGCCACCCCGACCTGGCCAACAACCCGGTGCTCAAGTTTGTCAGGCGGCACATGCGCGTGACTGACCAGATTCACGGTTCACACTTCTTCGTGCGCCTCACCCCGCCAGGCGAGAGCAAGGCATTGCGCTATGCCACACCGCTGTTCCTGGCGCTGGTGCTGATCGAGCTGGCCGACCTGGTGTTTGCCGTCGACAGCGTGCCTGCAATCTTCGCCATCACGCAGGATCCGTTCATCGTCTACACCTCGAACATCTTTGCCATTCTTGGTTTGCGTTCACTGTACTTTGCCTTGTCGGCATTGATGCACCGCTTCGTTTACCTCAAGTACGCACTGGCGCTGGTGCTGATTTTCATCGGCTGCAAGATCTTCTACCACGGCATGGTGGGCAAGGTGCCGGCACTGCTGTCGCTGGGCGTGACGTTCGGGTTGTTGCTTGGTGGGGTGGTGGTGTCGCTGATCAAGACGCGTGGGCAAAAAGCGGTCATGGATGAAGCGCAGGGGGAACAGCCCCCATCCGCGCAGACCAAGAGCGCCAAAAAGGAAGAAGACCCGCAATTGCGGGTCTGACCTTCCCTCTCCCTGAAGTTTTGCTTACAAAGATACTCAAAAACAGTTCGTCGAGCGGGCCCTCACCGCCCGCTACGCAACATTTCCACCGGCACATACTTGCCGATCTCATACTTGCCAATCGCCGCCCGGTGCACCTCATCCGGCCCGTCAGCCAGGCGCAAGGTACGCTGCATCGCGTACATGTACGCCAGCGGGAAATCCCCACTCACCCCAGCCCCACCATGGAGCTGAATCGCACGGTCGATCACCTTCAATGCGACATTCGGCGCCACCACCTTGATCTGGGCGATCTCACTGCGCGCCACCTTGTTGCCGACCGTGTCCATCATGTACGCCGCCTTGAGGGTCAGCAGCCGCGCCATGTCGATTTCCATGCGTGAGTCAGCGATCTTGTCGACATTGCCGCCCAGCCGTGCCAGCGGCCGGCCGAAGGCGGTGCGCTCGACGGAGCGCCTGCACATCAGCTCCAGCGCCCGTTCGGCCATGCCCACCGAACGCATGCAGTGGTGAATACGGCCTGGGCCCAGGCGCCCCTGAGCGATCTCGAAGCCGCGCCCCTCACCAAGGATCACGTTTTCGTAGGGCACACGCACGTTCTCGAACAACACCTCGGCGTGGCCATGGGGTGCGTCGTCGTAGCCGAAGACGGGCAACGGCCGAACGATCCTCACCCCCGCTGCGTCGGTCGGCACCAGCACCATCGAGTGCTGCTGGTGGCGCGGGCCATCAGGATTGGACAGGCCCATGAAGATCATCACCTTGCAGCGCGGGTCGCAGGCCCCGGAGGTCCACCACTTGCGGCCGTTGATCACCCACTCATCACCGTCACGCACGGCAGTGGCGGCCATGTTGGTGGCGTCCGAGGAGGCCACGTCCGGTTCGGTCATGGCAAAAGCCGAGCGAATCTCGCCCCGCAGCAGAGGCTCCAGCCACTGGCGCTTCTGCGCCTCGCTGCCATAGCGCACCAGCACCTCCATGTTGCCGGTGTCCGGCGCCGAGCAGTTGAAGGGCTCCGGCCCCAGCAGCGAGCGGCCCATGATCTCGGCCAGGGGCGCGTATTCCAGGTTGCTCAGGCCGGCACCGTACTGCGACTCGGGCAGGAACAGGTTCCACAGGCCCTCGGCGCGGGCCTTGGCCTTGAGTTCTTCCATGATTGCGGTGGGCTGCCAGCGGTCACCCTCGGCGACCTGGCGCTCGAACACCGGTTCAGCGGGATAGACATGGGCATCCATGAACGCAGTGACGCGCTCGCGCAGAGCCTGGACCTTGGGTGAATAGGCGAAATCCATCGGGGCTACCTTCACGGTTCGAAGTACATGGGCAGAGCCTAGAGCAGTGCAACTCAATCCACCTAGTCTATTTTCTGCGTGTATAAACATTCATAACCGATATATGATCGGCCGATAATTCCAACAAAGAGCGGCGCCCATGAACCTCAGCAAGGTCGACCTGAACCTGTTCATCGTCTTCGATGCGATCTACACCGAAGCCAACCTGACCCGCGCCGGGCAGATCGTCGGTATTACCCAACCAGCGGTGTCAAACGCTCTCTCGCGCCTGCGCGAAACCTTCAACGACCCTTTGTTCGTGCGCACCGCCCAGGGCATGGTGCCCACCCCCATGGCGCAGAACATCATCGGCCCGGTGCGCAACGCGTTGGCGCTGCTGCGCACCTCGGTGCAGGAAAGCCGCATCTTCAACCCGCAGCAGGCCAACAAGACCTTCCGCATCAGCATGACCGACCTTACCGAAGCGGTGATCCTGCCCCCGCTGTTCCAGCGCCTGCGGCGGCTGGCGCCTGCGGTGTTGATCGAGAGCTTCCTGTGCAAGCGCCGCGAAACTACCAAGGAGCTGGCTGCAGGGCGCCTGGACTTCGCCGTCGACGCACCCTTGAACACAGATCCGCAGGTGCGCCATGTCAAGCTGATGCAGGACCGATACGTCTGCGCCCTGCGCCAGGGCCACCCGCTGGCCGACGCCAAACTCACCGTCGAGAGCTACCTGGGCATGACCCATATCCATATTTCCAGCCGTCGAAACGGCCTGGGTTATGTCGACTTGGCGCTGGGCAAGATGGGCGTGCAACGCAAGGTCGCCCTGCGCTCGCAACATTACCTGATGGCTTCACAGGTGCTGCAGCAGACAGACATGGCGATGACCGTGCCAGAACGGTTTGCCCGTCGCCACCAATTGCGCTACCAACCCTTGCCGGTGGAAGTGCCTGCGCTTGAGACGCACCTGTACTGGCACGAAAGCACCGACCAGGACCCGGCCAACCGCTGGATGCGCGAGCAGATCATCGAATTGTGCCAACGGGTGGTGGCGGAAGAAGAACGGGCGCCGGAACCCGTGTGATCACTCCTACACCCTCTAAATGGCCTACGATCAACCGCCTTTGGAGAATATTTTTCTACAAAAACTGGTAAATCACGAAATCAAGGGCAAAAATTTTCGCAGCGCCGAGGGTACGCTTGCTGTCAGGATCGCCGAACCCGCGGCGACAGCGACGGACCCACCGCCATGCCCAGCTCCCCACTCTATTTCGACTACGCCGCCACCACACCGGTAGACGAGCGCGTCATCGAAACCATGCTCACCTGCCTCGGCCGCCAGGTGAACTTCGCCAACCCCGCCTCCTCCGGTCACGCCTACGGCCAGAGCGCCCGCGATGCCGTCGAGCAAGCTCGCCAGCAAGTGGCCGACTGTGTCGGGGCGAGCGCGGAGGACCTGGTCTGGACATCGGGCGCCACCGAGTCCAACAACCTTGCACTCAAAGGCATCGCCCAGGGCATGGGCCAGCCAGGCCACCTGATTACCAGTCAGCTCGAGCACAAGGCCGTGCTCGATACCGTCAGCGAACTGGAGCGCCAAGGGTGGGCAGTCACCCGCCTGGCACCGGATGCTGCCGGCCTGATTCAGCCCTATGACGTACAAGCGGCCCTGCGCGACGATACCCGCCTGGTGTCACTGATGGCGGTCAACAACGAACTGGGCACCGTCACCGATTTCGCTGCCATTGGCGAACGCGTGCGCGCCCATGGCGCCCTGCTGCACGTAGATGCGGCCCAGGCGGTGGGCAAGCTGGCCATCGATTTGCGGGCGATGGCGGTAGACTTGATGTCGTTTTCTGCCCACAAGGTCTATGGGCCAAAAGGCATCGGTGCGCTGTATGTCGGGGCTCGCGCACGTGCCTTGATGCGTGCGCAGATTCACGGTGGTGGCCATGAGCGTGGGCTGCGCTCAGGCACCCTGCCTACCCATCAGATCGTTGGCATGGGCAGCGCCTTCGCCCTGGCCGGCCAGCCTGGCGACAGCGAGCACCAGCGCATCGAGCGGCTTGCCAGGCGGCTGCGCGAGGGGCTGCTGGCAGTGCCAGGGGTCAGTCTAAACGGCTGCGCCGACCAGCGCATTGCGCATACCTTGAACCTGTGTATCGATGCCCCGGGCTTCAACAGCATGGCGCTGGCCAGTGAGCTGGCGCTATCGACCACCTCGGCGTGCAATTCGGCGAGCCACGCGCCGTCGCATGTGCTGCTGGCGTTGGGGCTGGATGAGGCGCAGGCGCGCAAAAGCGTGCGCATGAGCATCGGGCGGTTTACCAGCGAAGCCGAGGTGGAAAAGGCGATCGAGGTGTTTGAACGCACAGTTGCGGGCGCTTCGCTGGCCTTGTGGTGAACCCGGGCTTTACCGCCTGCTGAACCGGCCTCTTTGCGGGCAGGGCCGCGAAGAGGCCGGTACTGACGACGCTTGCCTTAAAGGAAGGTAAATACCTTCGCAACCGGCAAGCGCGATTTGTTCAGCCCGGCATTGAAGTCCGACTCGCTGCGATAACCCAGGCTCAGCACCACCACACTGGTGTAGCCCTGCTCACGCAGGCCCAGTTCGGCATCCATGATCTTGCTGTCGAAACCTTCGATCGGCGTTGCGTCCAGGCCATGGGCGGCAGCGCCGAGCAACGCAGTGCCCAGGGCCAGGTAGGTCTGCTTCTCCATCCAGTGCTGCAGGTCTTTCTGATCGTAGCGGTGCAGGTTCACATAATGGCGACGGCTCTGGTTCTGGCCAGCACGGGCCTGATCATCACGAAAACGTCCGTCAGCCGCTTCCTGGTCGAGCACGGCGTCCAGGTGTGCTTCGGTCATGTCGGTGCGGGTGCAGAACACGATCACATGGGAAGCATCGAGGATCTTCGGCGTGTTGTAGGCAAAACCGTCCAGGGTGCTCTTGGCCAGACGTGCCTTGCCCTCGGCGCTGTCGGCCACGATGAAGTGCCATGGCTGCGAATTGACCGAGGATGGGCTGTGGCGCAGCTGCTCGAGCAAGGCGTCGATGGTGGCCTGAGGGATCTTGCGGGCAGCATCGTACGCCTTGGTGGTGTAGCGGCGCTTGGCCAGAGAAACGGTATCCATGTTGCAACTCCTTAAGCGGAACGGGACGTGTGGCGCATATTATCTTTCCTGCAAACCAGAAAAAGCGGCAAAATGCAGCAACACTTTCACCCATGGAGTGAAAATGCTCCGCATCGCCGACCTCGAACTGTTCGTGCGCAGCAGCGTACTGGGAAGTTTCACCGCCGCTGCCCACGAGGCAGACCTGCTGCCCGGGCAGGTCGCAGCCGCCATCAAACGCCTGGAGCGCGACCTGGACGTGCGCCTGTTCGCACGTACCACCCGCAGCCTGCGCCTGACGGCCGAGGGTGAGCTGTACCTGCCCACCGCGCTCAGCGTGCTGCAGAGCCTGCGCCAAGGCCGCGATAACCTGCACGGCGCGCACAGCACCCTGCGTGGGGTGCTGCAGGTGTCGGCGCCCTCGGACCTTGGCCGCAACATCCTGCTGCCGTGGTTGAGTGATTTTCGCCGTGAGCATCCTGAGCTGACCCTGCGGCTGCACCTGTCCGACCACGTTGCCGACCTGTTCCGCGACCCGGTGGACGTGGCCATACGCTATGGCCTGAACGAAGAAGCCAACTACATCGCCCTGCCCCTGGCACCGTGGAATCGCCGCGTGCTGGTGGCCTCGCCGGCCTACCTGGCGCGTCATGGGCGGCCGCAGGCGCTGGATGACTTGCAGCAGCACGCGTGCCTGCTTTACCTGCAACAGGGGCGAACCTACGACAAGTGGCGGCTGGGCAACCGTACCGTGCAGGTGAGCGGCCCGCTGTTCAGCGACGATGCCGATGTGGTGCGGCGCTGGGCCGTGCTCGGCGAGGGCATTGCCTACAAGTCGTGGCTGGATGTCAGCGCCAATGTGGCGACTGGCGAACTGGAAGTGCTGCTGCCGGAGCACCCGGGCGAACTGAGCCCGGTAACCTTGGTGTGCCCACACCGCAAGCAGCTGTCGCCTGCGGTATCGCAGTTGCACCTGTGGCTGCGGGAGCGTTTCGCGGCACAGCAGCCGCACTGAAGCCTGCGGTGCACAATTGTTCTAAACGCAGGTGGGGTTCTGCGTTAAGGTGAACTGCCCTACCCTCTGCAGCCTCGCCGCCATGCCCGACTGGATCGACCTCAAGCAAGACGCCGACACCGGCATCGAGTCGGTGCGTGCGCATTTCGTTGGCCACGCCTACGACCCGCACTGGCACGAGAGCTTTCTGGTCGGGGTCACCGAGCAGGGGGTGCAGCAGTTCAATTGCCGCCGTACACGCCATCACAGCACGCCCGGGCAGGTGTTCCTGCTCGAGCCTGGCGACATTCACGACGGCGATGCGCCAACGGCGGAAGGCTTTACCTATTCGACCCTGTACCTGGAGCCGACGTGGCTTGAGGCCGAGCTGCGCGTGCTGTTCGAGCAGGCGCCCAGTGACAGCCTGCCAAGCTTCGCCGATACGCTGTGCGATGATCGCCAGCTTGCCCGCGCAACTACCCTCGCCTTTCAGGCGGTGCATGGTGGCGAAATGCGCATCGTGCGGCAAACCGCCACCGATGACCTGCTCAGTTGCCTCACCGGCCACCTGCACTGGCGCAAGCGCTTGAACCCCGACCCGCGCCTGCCGCTGACGGCACAGCGGGCGCGCGACTTCCTGCATGCCCACCTCGACCAGGACATCGGCCTGGACGACCTGGCACTGGCCTGCGGCGTGGACCGCTTCCGCCTGACCCGTGCGTTCAAGGCCGCATTCGGCCTGGCGCCGCACGCCTATCTGATCCAGCTGCGCCTGGCCCGTGCCCGGCGTTTGCTTGCCCAAGGCCAGACACCGACCGAAGTGGCCATGGCGCTCGGCTTTGCTGACCAGAGCCACCTGGGGCGCTGGTTTCGCCGTGCCTACCGGCTCACCCCAGCGGACTACCGGCGCCGCTGCTCAAACCTTCCAGACTGACACGCAGCAATCGCCGAGCATGGTGCCCTGTTCAATAGGAGCCGTTCACCATGTCGCATTCGTTGTTGCCGTTCATGCTCTTCGCCCTGGTCGCCAGTATCAGCCCCGGGCCTACCAACCTGCTGATCCTTGCCCATGGCGCACGGCAGGGCCTGCGCGCAAGCGTGGCGCCGATCCTGGCGGGTTGCGGCGCGGCGGCAGCGGTCGTGTTGCTGGTCGGCCTAGGGCTTGGTGACTTGCTGGTGCGTCACCCGCTGGCCCAGCAGGTGATGAGCTGGACCGGAGTGCTGTGGTTGAGCTGGCTGGCGTGGCGCATTTTGCGCAGCGCTGGGCAGTCCCTGGATGTCAGCGCAGCCAAGCCTTTCGACGCCCTCAGCGCAGCGTCGCTGCAAGTGGTGAACCCGAAAGTGTGGATGATGGCAGTGGCGGTGATCGGCGTGTTTGCCGCGCCGTCGTTGCCGGTGTGGCAATTGGCACTGGTGTTTTTATTGATCGCCCTGCCGTGCATGACGGCCTGGGCACTGTTGGGGGTAGGCAGTGCGCGCTGGCTGCAGGCGCCGGGGCGATTGCTATGGTTCAACCGGGGGTTGGCGGGCATGTTGCTGGTGTCAGCCTGGGCTGCACTGCTTGGCTGAGTTGAAGGTGGGCTGTACCGGCCCTGTCGGCAGCTGCCGACGATAGGGCCGGTAACGTCAATCAATGACTCAGGGCCTCGCGAAAGCGCCGGGTACTGGCCATTGCCAGCAGCAAGCCGACCACCGCCACACTGCCGCCGGCCCACCCGACAGAGGCTACCCCCATCTGGCTGCTGACGATACTGCCCAGCAACGCCCCACCGCCAATGCCGATGTTATAGATGCCCGAGAACAGCGCCATCGCCACGTCCGTGGCATCGGACGCCAGCTTCAGGGTCTTGGACTGCAGCGACAGGCTGAAGCTCAGGATCGCGACTCCCCAGAACATGCTCAGCCCGGCAAACAGATAGAAGTTGCCAGCCAGCGGCAACAGCAGCAGCAGGCAAGCCGCCAGCAAGCCGATCGAGCCTACCAGCAGGCCATGCGGAAAGTGGTCGCTGTAGCGGCTGAACAGCACCGAGCCAAACACCCCTGCACCGCCGAACAGCAGCAGCAACAACGTGATGCGCTCACCACTGATCTGTGCCACCTGCAGGGCAAACGGCTCAATGTAGCTGTACGCCGTGAATTGCGCAGTGATCACCAGGGTCACCAACACATACGTGATCACCAGTGCAGGGCGTTTGAACAGGATCGGCAAGCTGCGCAGTGAACCGGAGTTCTGGCTAGGCAGCAGCGGCAGCGATTTCATCAGGCAAAGCATGGTGGCCAGCGCCACCCCGGCAATGCTGAGGAAGGTGACCCGCCAGCCCAGCGCCTCGCCCACCACGCGCCCCAGCGGGATGCCCAGGACCATTGCCAGGGTCGTACCGGTAGCCAGCAAGCCCAACGCTTTCGCCTGCTGGCCTGGCGGCGCCACACGCACCGCCAGCGAGGCGGTGATGGACCAGAACACGGCATGCGCCAGGGCGATGCCGATGCGGCTCAGCAGCAGCATGGCAAAACTTTGCGACAGCCACGACAGCAGGTGGCTGACCACGAACACCAAAAACACGAACAACAGCAGGCGCCGACGCTCGATGTTGCGCGTGAGCAGCATCATCGGCAGCGAGGCCAAGGCCACCACCCAGGCATAGATGGTCAGCATCAGGCCGACCTGAGCGGTGCTCATGTCGAAACTGCGGCCGATGTCGCTGAGCAGCGCCACCGGGACGAACTCAGTGGTGTTGAAGATGAAAGCCGCAAGGGCCAGGGCGATCACACTCAGCCAGCTGCCGCCACCGGTGGTTGGCGCAAGGTTGGTGGGGACAGGTCCGTTCATGGGGCGAATTCTATTCTCCGCAGGCAAGGCGAAAGGACGCGCGTCAGGGGCCAAGTATCGGCCGCGCTGAGGCACGGGTTTGTTATTGGAGGGAATGCCGGCATGGTACGCGTCAACAGCGCGCCTCACAACCAGACGCGCAGACGTGCGCAGGGGAATGGGCGCAGCCCCCAGACCAGATCGCCCATCTGGTCTGGGGGGCAACGCTTGGCTGGGATGGGTCAGCCCTGCAGCGTCGCCATGTCGATGACGAAACGGTACTTCACATCACCGGCGATCATGCGCTCGTAAGCCTGGTTGATATTGCGGATATCCAGCATCTCGATATCGCAACGGATATCGTGCTCGGCACAGAAATCCAGCACTTCCTGGGTCTGGGCGATACCACCAATCAGCGAGCCGGCCAGCACTCGGCGCTTCATCACCAGATTGGCTGCGTGCAGCGCCGGGTCGATCGGCTCGATCAGGCCCACCAGGATATGCACGCCATCGAACTTCAGGGTCTCCAGGTACGGGTTCAGGTCGTGCTGCACCGGAATGGTGTCGAGCAGGAAGTCGAAGCGGCCGGCAGCGGCGCGCATCTGCTCGGCATCAGTGGACACGATCACATGGTCGGCGCCTTGGCGACGGGCTTCCTCGGCCTTGGCCTGCGAGCGGGTGAACAGGGTCACTTCAGCGCCCAACGCCTTGGCCAGCTTGATACCCATGTGCCCCAGGCCGCCCATGCCAAGGATGCCGACCTTGTGGCCAGGGCCGACGCCATGGTGCTTGAGCGGCGAGTAGGTGGTGATACCGGCGCAGAGAATCGGCGCCGCGCTGGGCAGGTCCATCCCGGCCGGGATGCGCACCACAAAGTGCTCGCTGACCACGATGCTGCTGGAGTAACCGCCCATGGTATTGCTGCCATCGACCCGGTCCGGGGTGGCGTAGGTCATGGTCGGGCCTTCCAGGCAGTATTGCTCCAGGTCCTTGGCACAGGCCTCGCAGTGGCGGCAGGAATCGACCATGCAGCCAACGCCGACCAGGTCACCGACCTTGTGCGCCGATACCTTCTCGCCCACCGCAGTGACGCGGCCGACGATCTCGTGCCCGGGCATCAGCGGGTACACGGCAATGCCCCACTCATTGCGGGCCTGATGGATGTCGGAGTGGCAAACGCCACAGTAGAGGATCTCGATGGCGACATCGTCCGGGCGCGGGCTACGACGCTCGAAGGTCATGGGTGCCAAGGGGCTGGTCGGGGTTTGGGCGGCGTAGCCGATAGCAGTGTACATACAAGACCTCAGATGAAAGTGAAACGATTCAGGCGATACATTTTCCGCATCCTGGCCCCTTCCGCCCACAGCAGATCCTCCGAGGTGAATGCCTGATTCTCCGAACCTGGCCAGAGCCACCTGGCGCCAAGCCTCAAATCTGAGATGATGCAAGTGTCTGATTCTCTGCCCATGGTCCATCATGCAACTGACCCGCCACGTCGACGCCAACGCCACGCTGTGCGCCCTGATCCGCAGCCTGGCCACACGCCCGGGCTTCGTGCCCACTCATCTGCCACAGGTCCAGGTTTTGAGCTGGGACCATTACGTGGCCAGCAGCCCGCAGATCTACGAGCCCAGCCTGATGATCCTGGCCCAGGGCAGCAAGCTGGCGCGCCTTGGCCCGCGCACCCTGGAGTACGGCGCCGGGCATTACCTGGTGCAGGCGCTGTCGGTGCCGTTCATGTGCGAAACCTTCGCCACCGCCGAAGCGCCGTTGCTGGGCGTGGCAGTGGACATCGACCGTGGCGTGCTGGGTGAACTGGTACAGAGCATGGCCCTGTCGCCTGACCCCGCAGTGCAGGCGCAGACACCGCAGTCGATGACCTCGGCAGCGCTGGATGTGCCCATGCGCGAATGCGTCGAGCGGCTGTTACGCTGCCTGCAGGACCCGATAGACGCCAAGGTGCTCGGGCCGGCGCGGGTGCGCGAGGTTCTGTACACCGCACTGCGTGGGCCGCAGGCCGGGGTGTTGCGGGCGCTGGTCGAGCAGCAGGGGCACTTCGCGCGCATTGGCGCCGCCCTTGCTCACCTGCGTGAACATTACACCGAGCCGCTGAGCGTCGAGGCATTGGCTGCGCGGGCGAACATGAGCGTGTCGACCTTCCACGAGCACTTCAAGCGCTGCACCGACATGGCGCCGATGCAGTACCTCAAGCGCCTGCGGCTGCTCAAGGCGCAACAGATGCTGATCGGCGAAGGGCTGGGCGTGGCGCAGGCGGCGCACCGGGTGGGCTACCAGAGCACCTCACAGTTCAGCCGCGAGTACAAACGCCAGTTTGCCCGTAGCCCGGGGGATGAGCAGGCCTATCAGAGTTTGCCTGCCTGACTGTACGGGCGACAAGCGGGCCCAGCCAAGGCCGTCGACCAAGACATCGATACGCGCTGAAGCCCCGTCACGCTGTCAACGGCCACTGCGCCAGCGGCAGGTACTGGCCTTTGCGCGATTCGTAGAGCGC
>NZ_MOMO01000022.1:0-23616 GCF_009933855.1 Pseudomonas sp. SG-MS2
CGCCTCCAAGCCGCTGAAGACCACCATCGTCGGCGAGTCACTGTTCAACGACGGCACCGCCGTGGTGGTGTTCACCGTCCTGCTGGGCATCATTCAACTGGGTGAAACACCAAGCATCACTGACACGGCAATCCTGTTCGCCCGCGAAGCCATTGGCGGGGCGGTGTTTGGCGGGCTGCTCGGTTACGCCACCTACCGCATGATCAAAAGCGTCGAGCAGTATCAGGTCGAGGTCATGCTGACCCTGGCGCTGGTCATCGGTGGTTCGGCGATGTGCTACGAGCTGCATGTCTCGGCACCGATCGCGATGGTCGTGGCCGGGCTGATCATCGGCAACCTGGGGCGCAACCTGGCGATGAACGACATGACCCGTCGCTACCTGGACGGTTTCTGGGAGTTGATCGACGACATGCTCAACGCCCTGCTCTTCGCCCTGATCGGCCTGGAGCTGTTGCTGCTGCCGTTCAACTGGCTGCACCTGGCGGCTGGCAGCGTGCTGGCGCTGGCGGTGCTGCTGTCGCGGCTGCTGACCGTGGCCCCGGCGATCGTGCTGTTGCGCCGCTGGCGCAGCGTGCCCAAAGGCACCGTGCGGGTACTGACCTGGGGCGGCCTGCGCGGTGGCGTTTCGGTGGCCCTGGCACTGTCGCTGCCATTGGGCGAGGAGCGTGACCTGCTGCTGTCGATCACCTACATCGTGGTGCTGTCGTCGATCCTGGTGCAGGGCTTGAGCATCGGGCGGGTGGTGCGCAAGGTCAGCGCACAACCCTGAAAACCCAGGGCCGTCTTGCCGGCGAAAGGGCTGCGAAGCAGCCCCATCACGTTATTCCACCGCGCTGTCCGGAAACTGGTCCTGAACATATTTGATCTCGGTGCGCCCGTGGGCCGCCGGCTGGCCATCCTCGCCCAGGTTGACGAAGACCATCTTGTCGACAGTCAGGATGCTCTTGCGGGTGATCTTGTTGCGCACTTCACACTTGAGGGTGATCGAGGTGCGGCCGAACTCGGTTGCGGTGATGCCCAGCTCGATGATGTCGCCCTGGCGCGAGGCACTGACGAAGTTGATCTCCGACATGTACTTGGTCACCACACGCTGGTTGCCCAGTTGGACGATAGCGTAGATCGCCGCCTCTTCGTCGATCCAGCGCAACAGGCTGCCGCCGAACAGTGTGCCGTTGGGGTTGAGGTCTTCGGGTTTTACCCATTTGCGGGTGTGAAAGTTCATCTGTACTCCTGACCTGCTTGGCTAACGTGCGGTAATGATGGCAGAGCGGCCGGCGCCGCTCCATTGATCATCGACTATCGTCGCTATTAATCGACAGAAAACCTTGGGCGATGACTCCCGCCAAGGCTATAATCTGCGCCGATTCACATGGCCACCCGCCGCGGTGCCATGCCCGCCACCTGTCCGAGGGGCGCTGCAGCAGGGTCATCCTGTCAGGCTCGGATGGGGCGTTGTCCGCTCCCGCGGACGCTGAACGCACAACGGCGCCCATTCGCACACTACGAATGGAGGCTCTCATGAGCGCTGTAAACACGCCTGCAGGTTTTACCGATTTCAAAGTCGCAGACATCTCCCTGGCCGCCTGGGGTCGTCGCGAAACCATCATCGCCGAATCGGAAATGCCTGCCCTGATGGGCCTGCGTCGCAAGTACCTCGCCGAGCAGCCGCTCAAGGGTGCGAAGATTCTGGGCTGCATCCACATGACCATCCAGACTGCCGTGCTGATCGAAACCCTGGTTGCCCTGGGTGCCGAAGTGCGCTGGTCGTCCTGCAACATCTTCT
Source organism: Pseudomonas sp. SG-MS2 (assembly GCF_009933855.1). Classification (NCBI taxonomy): domain Bacteria; kingdom Pseudomonadati; phylum Pseudomonadota; class Gammaproteobacteria; order Pseudomonadales; family Pseudomonadaceae; genus Pseudomonas; species Pseudomonas sp. SG-MS2. Next base: position 1,784 of record NZ_MOMO01000022.1, read on the forward strand.
CCACTCAGGACCAGGCCGCAGCCTCCATCGCTGCCGCCGGTATCCCGGTGTTCGCCTGGAAAGGTGAAACCGAGGAAGAGTACGAGTGGTGCCTGGAGCAGACCATCCTCAAGGATGGCCAGCCATGGGACGCCAACATGATCCTCGACGACGGCGGTGACCTGACCGAGCTGCTGCACAAGAAGTACCCGGCCGTGCTGGACCGCGTCCACGGTGTCACCGAAGAAACCACCACCGGCGTGCACCGCCTGCTGGACATGCTGGCCAAAGGCGAGCTGAAGGTCCCGGCGATCAACGTCAACGACTCGGTCACCAAGAGCAAGAACGACAACAAATACGGCTGCCGTCACAGCCTGAACGACGCCATCAAGCGTGGTACCGACCACCTGCTGTCGGGCAAGCAGGCCCTGGTGATCGGCTACGGTGACGTGGGCAAGGGTTCTGCGCAGTCGCTGCGCCAGGAAGGCATGATCGTCAAGGTCACCGAAGTTGACCCGATCTGCGCCATGCAGGCGTGCATGGACGGCTTCGAGCTGGTCTCGCCGTTCATCGACGGTATCAACGACGGCACCGAAGCCAGCATCGACAAGGCCCTGCTGAGCAAGATCGACCTGATCGTCACCACCACCGGTAACGTCAACGTCTGCGACGCCAACATGCTCAAGGCCCTGAAGAAGCGCGCCGTGGTCTGCAACATCGGCCACTTCGACAACGAGATCGACACCGCCTTCATGCGCAAGCACTGGGCATGGGAAGAGGTCAAGCCGCAGGTCCACAAGATCCACCGTACCGGCGCTGGCGACTTCGACCCGCAGAACGACGATTACCTGATCCTGCTGGCCGAAGGCCGCCTGGTGAACCTGGGCAACGCCACCGGCCACCCAAGCCGCATCATGGACGGTTCGTTCGCCAACCAGGTGCTGGCACAGATCTTCCTGTTCGAGCAGAAGTTCGCTGACCTTTCGGCCGAGAAGAAAGCCGAACGCCTGACCGTTGAAGTACTGCCCAAGAAGCTCGACGAAGAAGTGGCCCTGGAGATGGTCCGCGGCTTCGGCGGCGTGGTCACCAAGCTGACCCAGCAACAGGCCGACTACATCGGCGTGACTGTCGAAGGCCCGTTCAAGCCGCACGCCTACCGCTACTAAGCGGCAAGCTTGAAGCTGCAAGCGGCAAGAAAAGGCAGACCGTGCCCTTGCCGCTTGCCGCTCCAGCACCCACGATCTTGAACGATGCCAAGCCAGATCGGCCATCACCGATCTGGCTTTTACTTGCAGCTTGCCGCTTGAAGCTTGCTGCTTGAGGAACGAGTGATGTCACAAGAACGCCGCTACAGTTTCGAATTCTTCCCGACCAAGACCGACGCCGGTCATGAAAAGCTGATGGGTGTTGCCCGCCAGCTGGCTGGCTGCAACCCGGACTTCTTTTCCTGCACCTACGGTGCCGGTGGCTCCACCCGCGACCGCACGCTGAACACCGTGCTGCAGCTGGAAAGCGAAGTGAAGGTGCCTGCCGCCCCGCACCTGTCGTGTGTCGGCGACACCAAGGACGAGTTGCGCGCGCTGCTCGCCCAATACAAGGCTGCCGGCATCAAGCGCATCGTCGCCCTGCGCGGCGACCTGCCGTCGGGCATGGGCATGGCAAGTGGTGAACTGCGTTATGCCAGCGACCTGGTCGAGTTCATCCGCCAGGAAACCGCTGATCACTTCCACCTGGAAGTGGCCGCCTATCCGGAAATGCACCCGCAGGCACGCAACTTCGAAACCGACCTGGCCAACTTCGTGCACAAGGTCAAGGCCGGTGCCGACAGCGCCATCACCCAGTACTTCTTCAACGCCGACAGCTATTTCTACTTTGTCGAGCGCGCACAGAAGCTGGGCGTGGAAATTCCTGTAGTGCCCGGCATCATGCCGATCACCAACTACAGCAAGCTGGCGCGCTTCTCCGACGCTTGCGGCGCCGAAATCCCGCGCTGGATCCGCAAGCAGCTGGAAGCTTATGCCGACGATACCGCCAGCATCCAGGCCTTCGGTGAAGAAGTCATCACCCGCATGTGCGAACAACTGCTGCAAGGCGGCGCACCGGGCCTGCATTTCTACACCTTGAACCAGGCAGAGGCGAGCCTGGCGATCTGGAACAACCTGAAGCTGCCTCGCTGAAATCATTTGGTAAAAACCTATTCAGAAATGCTTAAGGCTTTAGTCATAGACTAAGGCCTTATTTCATTTCCGGTTCAGACGGGTCTTGCCAGCCATGCAACATCTCACACCCCAGCGCCCTCAACTGGTTTACCTGGCCTTCGGCCCTGCCACCTATCATCAGGAGGCCTGCTTCAGCATCGTCAGCGCCCTGGCCCACCTGGGCACGGCTGCGGGCGAGGCCATGGATATACAGGTCTACACCGACAACCCCGAGCCCTACGGCAAGCTGCCGGTTACCGTTCATCTGCTCGATGAGGCAACGCGCAAGGCCTGGAACGAACCCCACGGCTACCATTTCCGCAGCAAGCACGTCGTGTTGCGCCAAGTTCTCCAGCAGCATTCGCAGGCCGTGCTGATCGACACCGACACATTCTTCCGCAAGTCGCCGCTGAACCTGTTCCAGCGGGTCAAAGCCGGCAGCCTGCTGTGCAACGCGATCGGCGGGCGCTACGGCGCAAATCAGCAGTGCCTGCTCTACCAGAACCTGCAGAACATTCTCCAGGCGCGGGGCTTGGCAGACGGCCAGATGCCTATGGTCAACTCCGGGGTGATTGGCCTGACCGCCGAAGATGCGGGGATACTGGACCACTCGATCGCGATGATGGACGAATTCCATCCACTGGTTCGCACGGCCTATACGCTGGAAGAGTTCTGCCTGGCGGTCGCCGCCTACCGCAAGCTGGCGCTGGCTGAATGCACCGATGTCATCCATCACTACTGGAGCCGCAAGGCTCAGTTCCGGGCCAAGATACAGGCCTGGCTGCGCAAGCACGCAGACCAGCCACTTAGCGCCGCCGCCTTGGCCGACGTGCTGTTGGTGAATGACCAGTTGCCGCGCCCGCCGACCTTGCAACGCCTGGGTTACAAGGCCATGAGCCTGACCCTGCCCAGCCGCGAGCGCCAGTTTGCCCGCGAACTGTTGTATGGCAGCTACCCCTACCCCAACGAATTTGACCGTGCCTGCGCACCCGCCTGGTGGGACAAGGCACTGCAGAATCTCAATGAGCGTTATGGCCCGATGGAGCCGGAGCAATTACGCCAGTGCCTGCGCCACCCATGCCTGCGCCTCTCGCTCGGCGCCCAACGCAAGGAAATCGAAGCGCATCTGCTGCAGTCCGCACAGCGTTGAGCGTACTACTCCCGCGAAGGTGCTGCCTCAGCGCCTGCAACTGGCCTTACCCAAGCCGAGCGCGTAATCTCGCCTCATGCCGTTCATCGTCCGCTTCTTCTGCATCCTGCTGCTCGCCTGCCTGAGCCCCATGGCGCAGGCCGAACGCCTGCGCCTGGTTACCGATGACTGGGCGCCTTATGTGTACCAGCACAACGGCCAGCCCAAGGGCATAGATTACGAAGTTACCACTGAGGTGTTCAGGCGCCTGGGTGTCGAGCTGGAGTGGGAATTCATGCCTTGGAAGCGATGCCTGGCCATGATCGAACAGGGCCAGGCCGACGGGGTCATGGACATCTTCAAAGTGGACTCGCGCCAGGCATACATGGTCTACCCGCTGGAGCCCATGTCGGATGTCGAGTTCGTGCTGTATCAATCCAGCCGCCGTCGCCATGCCATAACCCGACTGAGCGACCTCACCGACCTGACTGTCGGCACCTCACCGGGCTATGCCTATGGAGCACAGTTCAACGATGCATCAGGCTTTCGGCGTGAAGCGGCGCCAAGCCACGAAGCCAATTTTGGCAAGCTGGTGCTCGGGCGCATCGATTTGCTGGTTACCGACCGCCTGGTCGGGCGCTACCTGCGCCGCCAACTCGGCCTGGAGCAACAGGTAGAGGAACTGCCACTGGTCATCAGCCGTCAAGCGCAATACCTGGGGCTGGCACGCAAACCTGGCCGCGATGCCTTGGCGCTGGCGTTTACCGAAGGGCTGCGGCGCTTCAAGCAGGAGCCCGCTTACCTAGCGATAATCGAACGCTATATCGGCAGCACTGACCACCTTCCTCACACCGTTGAGCAGCAGGAAAGCAGCACACAGCGATAGCTCTGTTATACTCGGGCCTTCCCGCCCGGCTCACGCCCGGACGCTCGGCCTCGCAACAGGCATCCCGATCGGCACCGACGCACCTTGCGTCCTAACTCCGTTTTCCGGATGTGCAGTGAAAGCCCAGCTGGACCGGACGCGATCGCATCTCACCGATGCCCGTCGCGCCAGGCAGAATATCCCTACGGGCCCAGCCCCCACAGAACAGGATTGCCCATGTCCTTTGCTTCCCTCGGTCTCTCCGAGGCACTTGTCCGCGCTATCGAGGCTGCGGGCTATACCCAGCCGACTCCGGTGCAACAGCGGGCGATTCCCGCCGTGTTGCAAGGCCGCGACCTGATGGTCGCCGCACAGACAGGTACTGGTAAAACCGGCGGTTTCGCCCTACCGATCCTTGAGCGCCTGTTCCCGGCAGGCCACCCGGACAAATCCCAGCGCCACGGCCCGCGCCAACCGCGCGTGCTGGTCCTGACCCCGACCCGCGAACTGGCGGCTCAGGTACACGACAGCTTCAAGGTTTACGCTCGCGACCTGCCGCTGGTCAGTGCCTGCATTTTCGGCGGCGTTGGCATGAACCCGCAGATCCAGGCCATTGCCAAGGGTGTCGACGTCCTGGTGGCCTGCCCGGGCCGTCTGCTCGACCTGGCAGGGCAAGGCCGCGTCGACCTGGCCCACGTGGAAATCCTGGTCCTGGACGAAGCCGACCGCATGCTCGACATGGGCTTCATCCACGACGTCAAGAAGGTCCTCGCCCGCCTGCCGGCCAAACGGCAGAACCTGCTGTTCTCGGCGACGTTCTCCAAAGACATCACTGACCTCGCCGACAAGCTCCTGCACAACCCTGAGCGCATCGAGGTCACCCCACCGAACACCACCGTCGAGCGTATCGAGCAGCGCGTCTACCGCCTGCCCGCCAGCCACAAGCGCGCGCTGCTGGCCCACCTGATCACGCTCGGCGCCTGGGAGCAGGTACTGGTATTCACCCGTACCAAGCACGGTGCCAACCGTCTGGCCGAGTACCTGGAAAAGCACGGCCTGAGCGCCGCGGCCATCCACGGCAACAAGAGCCAGAACGCTCGTACCAAGGCACTGGCCGACTTCAAGGCCAACAGCGTACGCGTACTGGTCGCCACCGACATTGCCGCCCGTGGCCTGGACATCGACCAACTGCCGCATGTGGTCAACTTCGAACTGCCCAATGTCGAAGAAGACTACGTTCACCGTATCGGCCGCACCGGCCGTGCCGGCCGCTCGGGCGAGGCCATTTCCCTGGTCGCGCCGGACGAAGAAAAACTGCTCAAGAGCATTGAGCGGGTCACCAGGCAGAAGATCGCCGATGGCGACCTGATGGGCTTCGACCCAAGCCAGGTGGAGGCCGAGAAGCCTGAAGTGCGTGAACGCCCGCAGAACAACGGTCGCGGCGGGCGCAATCAGCAGGCCCGTGGTGACGGTGGCAAAGATGGCAGTGGCGGCCGCAAGGACAAGGGCAAGGATAAAGGCAAGGCCAAGCAGCAGGCCGCCGACAAGCCTGCCGACAAGGAAAAGCCCGCCGACAAGCAGCAACAGCCGCGCAAGCCGCGTGACAAGAAGCCGCGCCAACAGCAAGCCAGCCAGAACACTGTACCTAAGGCACCGGCCGACCGTGCTCCGGATGAATTCCTGGACGACGAAATCGACAACTTCGGTAACCGTGCCGACTACGTCAGCCCCTACCAGAATGCCAAGAACCAGGGCCGCAACCGTCGCCCGGGTGCCAATGCCGGCGCTGGTCAAGGCCAGGCCAACCCTGGGCGCAGCAACAGTGGTGGCAGCAACAGTGGTGGTGGCCAAGGGCGTACCGGCGGCCAGCCGCGCAGCGCCAGTGGCGAGAAACGCCCGCCGCGCAGCAACAAGGGAGGTGATGCGCGTCGCGATAGCAACGGTGGTGGCCGCAACCGTTCGGCCGGCCGTGATGACGCATCCCGTCAGGAGCCGGCAGTACGTAGCTCGCGAGAGCCGCAAAACCAGCCTGTGATCATCCGCAAGGAATCCAAGCTCGACCGTTTCCCAACGCCTGAGCAACTGGAAGACCTGCCAAGCCGCCCACGTGGTGAGCGGCCTGCGTTACTGACCCGCAAAGGCGGCTAACGCTACCGGCAAATAAAAACGCCGCCCCATGGGGCGGCGTTTTTATTGCTCAGGCAATGATCACTTCTGCTTCACACCTTCGACGCTGATGTCCAGGTCCAGGGTCTGCGAGGTTGCGCCAGGGCCCTTGATACCGAAGTCGTTCAGGTTCAGCGTGGTGGTAGCGTTGAAGCCCGCACGCTCACCGCCCCATGGGTCCTTGCCCTCACCGTTGAAGGTGGCCTTGAAGGTCACAGGCTTGGTCACACCATGCAGTGTCAGGTCACCGGTCACGTCTGCAGTCTTTTCGCCGGTCGATTTGACGGCAGTGGAAACGAATTTCGCTTCCGGGTACTTCTTCACGTCCAGGAAGTCAGCGCTGGCGATATGCTTGTCGCGCTCGGCGTGATTCGACCACAGGCTGGCGGTTTTCAGGTCGACGCTGATCTTGCTGGCTTCAGGCTTGGCGCTATCCCAAGTGAAGTTGCCGTCGAAGTCCTTGAAGGTACCGTGAATGAAGCTGTAGCCCAGGTGGCTGATTTTCCAGTCGACGAACGCGTGCTGGCCTTCCTTGTCGATCTTGTACTCGGCGGCCATGGCCTGACCAGCACTGAGCAGAGCGGTACCGAGCGCCAGAGCGGCAAAAGTCTTTTTCAACATCCTTTCAGTTCCTTGCAATTGAGGTTGAGAGTCAAGCTTTGCGGCCCAGCATGCGAACCAGGGTCGCGTCACGGTCGATGTAATGGTGCTTCAGGGCAGCCAGGGCATGCAGCGCGGCGAAAATCACCAGGCCCCACGCCAGCCACAAATGAATAACGCCGGCCAGGTCTGCCTGATCAGGCAGGTCACTGACAAGGGCAGGTACTTCAAACAAGCCAAATACCGGAATACCGACACCGTCGGCGGTAGATATCAGGTAGCCGGCGATCATCACCGCGAACAGGCCTGTGTACAGGGCCAAATGCCCCAACCTGGCGGCCAGGCGGGTAAATGCCCCGTGGCTGGCAGGCGCCGGCGGCGGTGGGCTGATGAAGCGCCACAGCACACGCACAAGCATGACAGCCAGCAGCACCAGGCCGATGCTCTTGTGTAGGTCCGGGCCAGCCTTGCGCCAAGGGCTGTAATAATCGAGACCGACCATCCACAGACCAAGACCGAACAGGCCAAAGACCGCCAGCGCAACGCCCCAGTGCAGGAGGATGCTGACCACGCCATAGCGAGAGGGTGAATTGCGCAGTTGCATGATGCCGTGTTTCCCCGTGAAAGCTATGCACAGACTAACGCGTAACGTATCGAATAAAAGCACAAAAAATTGCTTTGGATTATCGATAAATCCGATAGTAATTGTCCGAGTTGGCTATTAAGGAAACATTAACGATAGCGGGTAATTCCAGGTTGTCAGCCCTGGCCCTGCCGTCCGCTTGACGGTGACAGGGCCAGGCGATCACCCATCAGCCAGCCTTGGCTTGGGAGTGGGTAACGGCCTGTGTTTCAGGCTCCGATTTGGCTGGGGCCTTTTTTGCCTCGACAGGCGCCGGAGCAGCCTTGGCTTCGGGCTTGTCAGCGCTGCCGAACAGCCGCGAGAAGAAACCAGGCTTGTCCACCCGCGCCTCCTCGGCCTTCACCGGCTCGGCTTTGGCAGGTGCCTTTTCGGCGTTGTCTTCTTTGTCGGATGACCCACCAAACATGTTGGAGAAGAACCCACCTTTGTCCTTCTGCGACCCAGCAGTTGCCGCTACAGGGGCAGCTTTGACGGGGTCGAACGACTTGCCGGCCAGCAGGTCCTGCACCTGGCTGGCGGCACGCTGGCCACTGCGCAGGGCACCTTCGAGGGTGCCTGGGTACAGCGCGTCGGTGTGCTCACCGGCAAATGCAATGCGTTGCACCGGGCGCTCCCACAGGCGCCAGTACTTGCTGATCTGCCCGGGGCCAAAAGCCAGGTAAGCACCGCCAGTCCCGGCGTCGGCGCTGTAGCGCTTGACCTCATAACCGGTGAACGCGCCACGGGCCTTTGGATAGAAGGCATGCAGGCGGATCAATACCTGGTCGACCATCTGTTTGTCACCGAAGGCCTGCAGCAGACGGGCGTTGTCACCCGACAGGTTGATCACCACGTTGGCGCCACCTTTGAGTGCTGGCTCGATCCATAGCATGCCAAGGCCTGCGTTGCTGAAGATTTCGCCAGACATGCGCGCGCGGCTTTCCCAGACTGGCTGCTTGAATTTGAGCAGCAGCTGATCGCGCCAACCATAGTTGGTGCCCCTCAGCGCCGCGACGTGCTGGGTGTCCAGGCCCGGGGTGATCTGGATCTTGGCCAGGGCACGCAGCGGTACGGCCATGACCAGGTAATCGGCCTGGTAGCTGGCGCTGCCGACCTTGACGGTGACCCCGCCGCTGTCCTGGACGATGGAGGTGACTGGCGAGCTGGTCTTGATGGTTTTCAGCTGCTTGACGAAAGCCTGGGCCAGTACCGGGCTGCCACCAGGCAAGCGGGCGGCACGCAGGTCACGGTCGCTGACGCCGCGGTAGACACGGCTCTGCTGGGCGAAGTAAAGCAGTGAGAGACGCGACGGTTCATCGTAGCGGGTACGGATCTGCTGGTTGATCAGCTGCCGTGCAGTGCTGGGCAACTGCAGCTTGTCGAGCCAGGTGGAAACGTTCATCTGGTCGAGGGCGAACAGCGTACTGGTCGCCTGTGGCTTGAGCGGGTCATCGATCGAACGGGCCAGGTCATCGAGGGTCTTCTCGTAGCGCTTGAGGGCTTGGGCGGTAGCCGGCTGCCTGGTAGCCAGGTCGCTGGCGCTGAAGTACTCACCGTCGATCAGATACCCGGGAGTGCGTACGAACTCAGGCGCGGGCAGTGTTTCAAGCTTGAAACGCTCGAGGTACTGGTTGAGCACCGGCTGAGCCTTGCTGTTGCCGACCCACTCACTGGTGGCCAGGCCCGAGCGGCCGCCCATGCCCGCCTTGGCTTCCAGCAAGATCACCTGCCACCCCTTGCTCTGCAGTTCGTAGGCTGCAGTCAGGCCTGCCAGGCCGCCACCCACCACGATTGCCGAAGGTGTCTTGTCCTTTGCCAGCGCGGCGCCGCTGGACACACCGATCAATACCAACGCGCACAGGCGCACCCAAGCAGCAGCCATGATGGCGAACTCCGAGTTGACGTTACAGAAATGGGAAGAGGCAAAGACGCCCCGAGATGATGCGTTAAGAATACGTCAGGTATGCCGACCCTGCCACCACAGCGCCATCAAGTCCTTTTGGCAACTGGCATTTTTGTCAGTAGACGAGCCTGCTGCCCTTGCGCAACGCTGGTCCGGGTGACTGGAAAAACCGACAAAAGGAACTGCGCATGACCTATGAGGAGCATTTTGCCCACATCAAAAGGCAGCTCCTGTGGCACAAACAAACGTTACTGACGCCCTCAGGCTTGCGTATCCGCAGCAATGGCACTTCATGGGCCGGTGTTCATGAAGCCTTCAAAGGTGAAGATGGCACCGAGCTGGTGATTGGCGAGCAGAGTGAAGTGGAAATCAGCTTCAGCCAGGAAGTCGAAAGCCTACGCCTGGAATGCTACGTCGTCAGCGACCAGCATTTCGAAGATGTGACAATGCTCATGGATACCGAGGGCTTCGATTGGGACGGGATTGCCCCGACCCCGCATAATTTTTACTGGCTGACGCTTTCGGGCAGCGGATACACCGAGTTCATGCCTGGCCATTTCTGCACTCAACCCTGCTACCAGCACCTCCCCGGGCCGTTTCGACGCCTGACCATCTCCACCTCCAGAGCCGGCACCGTGCATATCCGCAAGCTCGAGTGGACCCGCACCTGTCGTCATTGACCCGCAGCGGTTGTCCTGCCTCCCGGCATTGCTTAGGCTTACGCGGTCAAACATGCCGTAACGCCAGGAGAAGTGCCAATGGGCCTCAATGATCAGTGGATGCAGCGTGACCTGAAGGTCTTGTGGCACCCCTGCACCCAGATGAAAGACCACGAGCAGCTTGCGCTGATCCCGATCAAGCGCGGGGAAGGCGTGTGGCTCGAGGACTTCGAAGGCAAACGCTACCTGGATGCGGTCAGTAGCTGGTGGGTCAATGTGTTTGGCCACGCCAACCCGCGCATCAACCAGCGCATCAAGGACCAGGTCGACCAGCTGGAGCATGTGATCCTCGCGGGCTTCAGCCACCAGCCGGTGATAGAGCTGTCCGAGCGCCTGGTCGCGATGACGCCTGCCGGTCTGGACCGGGTGTTCTATGCTGACAATGGCTCGTCGTGCATCGAAGTGGCGCTGAAAATGAGCTTCCATTACTGGCAGAACATCGGCAAGCCGGCAAAAAAGCGCTTCGTCACCCTGACCAACAGCTACCACGGCGAGACCATCGCCGCCATGTCGGTGGGCGATGTGCCACTGTTCACCGAGACCTACAAGGCGCTGCTGCTCGATACCATCAAAGTCCCCAGCCCGGATTGCTACCTGCGCCCCGAGGGCATGGGCTGGGAAGAACATTCGCGCAACATGTTCGCAGCCATGGAACAGACCCTGGCCGAACACCACGAGACCCTCTCGGCGGTAATAATCGAGCCGTTGATCCAGGGTGCAGGCGGCATGCGCATGTACCACCCGGTCTACCTCAAGCTGCTGCGCGAGGCTTGCGACCGCTATGGCATGCACCTGATCCACGACGAGATTGCCGTGGGCTTTGGGCGCACCGGCACGATGTTCGCTTGTGAGCAGGCTGGCATCCGCCCCGATTTCCTGTGCCTGTCCAAGGCGCTGACCGGCGGCTACCTGCCGCTGGCCGCGTGCCTGACCACCGACACGGTGTACCAGGCGTTCTACGACGACTACCCGACCCTGCGCGCGTTCCTGCATTCGCACAGCTACACCGGCAACCCGCTGGCCTGCGCGGCGGCCCTGGCGACCCTGGACATCTTCGAACAGGACAACGTCATCGAGGCCAACAAGGCGTTGTCCGCACGCATGGCCAGCGCCACTGCGCACCTGGCCGATCATGCCCATGTTGCCGAAATCCGCCAGACCGGCATGGCCCTGGCGATCGAAATGGTCCAGGACAAGGCGGGCAAGGTCGCCTACCCGTGGCAGGAGCGCCGCGGCCTGAAAGTGTTCGAGCATGCCCTGACCCGCGGCGCCCTGCTGCGCCCGCTGGGCAGCGTGGTGTACTTCCTGCCGCCGTACGTGATCACGCCCGAGCAGATCGACTTCCTTGCCGAGGTGGCCAGTGAAGGCATCGATATTGCCACGCGAGACAGCGTCAGCGTGGCGGTACCGGCAAACTTCCACCCCGACTTCCGCGATCCGGGCTAACAGCACAGCAATCGCCACGCCTTGTAGGAGCGGCCTCGCGTCGCGAACGGGCTGCACAGCAGCCCCAAGGATCAGCAGCGCCGCCAATGACCGGAGCTACTGTGCGGCTCTTTGGTGACACAAGGCCGCGCCTACAAGGACGATGTCCAACCTTCTTCCTGAGCAGAACCATGAGACTGTCCCGCTTCTTCATCGACGCCCCCCTGAGCCTCGGCGAGCACGACCTGCCCGAAGCCCAGGCCCACTATATCGGCCGCGTACTGCGCATGGCCCCCGGCGCTGCCGTGCAACTGTTCGACGGCAGCGGCCAGGAATACCTGGGCCAATTGCTCGAAGTGGGCAAGAAGACCGTGCGCGTCAGCCTCGACCAGGCCGTTGCCGGCCAGGCCGAGTCGCCATTGCACATTCATCTCGGCCAAGGCCTTTCCCGCGGCGAGCGCATGGACTGGGCCATCCAGAAGGCCACCGAACTGGGCGCCAATGAAATCACCCCGATCGTCAGCGAACGCTGCGAAGTGCGCCTCAAAGACGAGCGCGCCGACAAGCGCCTCGCCCACTGGCGCCAGGTCGCGATCAGCGCCTGCGAGCAATGCGGCCGCTCGACGCTGCCGATCATCCACCCACCGGTGACCTTGGCCGACTGGATCAAGGGCAGCGATGCTGACCTGAAACTGGTCTTGCACCCTGTCGCAGAGCCGCTGACCAGTCATGAAAAACCGGCACGCCTGGCGTTCCTGATTGGCCCCGAGGGTGGTTTGAGCGATGCCGAAGTCGAACAGGCCAAGGGGGCAGGCTTCCAAGCTGCCCGTCTTGGCCCACGCGTGTTGCGCACTGAAACAGCGCCGGTGGTGGCCCTTTCGGTGGCGCAACAGCTGTGGGGCGATTTTTAACGCACGTAGAGCAATACCGCCACGAAGTGCATCAGGCTGCCAGCGATGACGAACAGGTGCCAGATGCCGTGCCAGTGGCGGAATCGGCTGTCAAATGCGAAGAAAATGATGCCCACGGTGTAAAACACACCGCCCGCCGCCAACCAGGCAAAGCCGGCGGTGCCCAGGCTTTGCAGCAGCGGCTTGACCGCCACCAGCACGATCCACCCCATCACCGCATAGATGATGATCGATAGGACCCGCGCCTCCGAGCGTGGCTTGATTTCCTGCAGCATGCCGATCACCGCCAGCCCCCAGACCACCCCGAACAGGCTCCAGCCCCAAGGCCCGCGCAGGCTCACCAGGCAGAAAGGTGTGTAGCTGCCGGCGATCAGCAGGTAGATGGACAGGTGATCGAGCTTGCGCATGATCACCTTCGCCCGGCCGCGGGTGCTGTGGTAGAGGGTCGAGATGCTGTAGAGCAGCAACAGCGTGCCGCCGTAGATGGAGAAGCTGACGATCTTCCAGGGGTCGCCCTGCAGGCCTGCAGCGACGATCAGCCAGATGGCGCCGATGCAGGCCAGAACGGCACCGACCAGATGGGTCCAAGCGTTGAAGCGTTCACCGTGATACATGCAAACACAGACCTCCCAAGCACCTGCAAGGTTCAAGCTGCAAGCTTACAACTTCAGTCATTGCAGCTGCGCGTCACGCACCAGCCTTTCAAGCCCAACCAAGTCTGGCACCCGTGCCACCTGCTCGCCCACCTGCACAGCCGCCAATTCCAGGCTACCCAGCGCCACATCCACATAATTGAGCTGGCTGTCGAGCTTGCACGAGCGTGGAATGTCCTGCAGCAACACCGCCAGATATCGCAGCCCGGTATCGCCCAAAGCGTTCAGCACCACGATACGCGCCCGCTCGCCGCACGGTGTTTCACCACCGCACGCTGCCTCGAAGCCGATCAGCGGCAGGTGCTGCTGGCGCCAATCGATCCACCCCAGGTGCCAGGCCGGCTCGGCACGCTGGCACACCAGGTTGCGCTGGCCGATCAGCTCGGCCACCGCCACATTGGGCAACACCAGGGTTCGGTCGCCCAAGGGCAACAGCAGGCCGGTCAGGCTGCTGCGCTGGCCTGCGATCAACTCAAGCATGGGTTTGGCTCCAATGGGCGATACTCTGCAGCAGCACCGACTCCTGATAAGGCTTGCCCAGGTAGTCGTTGACGCCGATGGCCATGGCCCGGTCGCGGTGTTTCTGCCCGGTGCGCGAGGTGATCATGATGATCGGCAGGTCTTTGAGGCGCTCGTCGCGACGAATGCGGGTGGCCACTTCAAAGCCATCCATGCGCGGCATTTCGATGTCCAGCAGCAACACATCCGGGCGGTGCTCCTCCAGCAACGCCATGGCATCGATACCGTCCTTGGCCGTCAGCACGCTCATGCCATGGCGCTCCAGCAGGCGGCTGGTGACCTTGCGCACGGTCACCGAATCGTCCACCACCATCACCAGCGACGCCCGGCGCGGCGCCGGGCCGAACAGCGTGCGCTGCACCCCGCTCCCCCCCGGCAGCCGCGCCAGGCGACGCTGTTGGCCGCGCAACTGGCCAAGCAGATCAAGAATCAGTACCACCCGACCATCACCGAGCAGGGTCGCGCCGGACAACCCAGGCACGGCGGCGAACTGCGGGCCCAGGCTCTTCACCACAATCTCGCGGCTCGGCGACAGGCTATCGACCTGAATGGCGAACGACTGTTCCTGCGAATGCACCAGCAACACCGGCAACGGCACGCTCTGGCCCAGAAGGCTTGGCCGTGGCAGGCCTTGCAGCAGCTCGCCCAGGTAGCGCAAATCGTATTCATGGCCAGCATAGCCATAGCGCGGCACATCCCGCTGGTAACAGAGAGCCAGCTCGGCCGGCGGCACGCGCACGATACCTTCGATGGTGTTGAGCGGGATGGCATATTGCTCCTCACCCAGGTGGACCATCACCGCACGGTTGATCGACACGGTGAACGGCAGGCGAATCAGAAAGCGCGCACCTTTGCCCTGCGCCGACTCGATACTCATCGAGCCGCCCAGTTGCTTGACCTCTTCGTGCACCACGTCCATGCCCAGCCCACGCCCGGAAATCTGGGTGATCTTCTCTGCGGTGGAAAACCCCGGGCGCAAGATGAACTGCAGTATCTCGTGGTCGCTCAGGTGTGCCTGGGGGTCCAGCAGGCCACGCTTGATCGCCTTGCGCCGCACAGCCTCCAGCGGCACGCCGGCACCGTCGTCGGTCATCTCGATGACGATATCGGCGCCCTCATGGAGCAAATTCAGCTGGATGGTGCCCAGCTCAGGCTTGCCGGCAGCCAAGCGCGCTTCACGGGTTTCAAGGCCATGATCGACAGCATTGCGCAGCATGTGCTCCAAAGGTGCAACCATACGTTCGAGCACACTGCGATCAAGCTCGCCTTCGGCGTTGCCGACCACCAGTTCGACCTGCTTGCCCAACTCGCTGGCCACTTGGCGCACCACCCTCTGCAGGCGCGGCACCAGGCGCTCGAACGGCACCATCAACGTGGCGGTAAGGCCTTCCTGCAACTGGCTGTTCACCCTCGCCTGCTGCTGCAGCAGGGCCTGCGCCTCCTGCGCGCGCTGGGCCAACGTCTCTTTCAGGTCAAGCAGGTCAGAGGCCGATTCGAACAACGCCCGTGACAATTGCTGCAACTGGGAATGGCGGTCCATTTCCAGCGGGTCGAAATCCTCGTAGGCGTCACCTTCGAACGGCTGACGGCTGCTGATTCGCCCTTGGGTTTCCATATCCAGGCGCAGCAACTGGTCGCGCATGCGCTCCAGGGTGGTTTCCATCTCGCTCAAGGCGAACTGGGCGTCATTGACCTGTTGCTCGATACGCCCACGGATGACCGAGTGCTCACCCGCCAGATTGCCCAGGTCATCGAGCAGTTCGGCGTCCACCTTGACCAGGTCACCGGGAGCCCGCTCCGGCGTAGCGGCAGGTGCGTCGGCAGGTGCAGCCCCGGCCGGGGCCTGCCCGGCAGCGCTGTCGGTCAGGGCAGCGCTGCTGAAGTTGCGGATGTAGTCGATCAACGCGGTAGCCGCATGCAGCGGCTGCCCCAGGCGCACGGCGTCAAGCATGTGCGCCAGGCGGTCATGGCAGTTCTGCAACAGGGCGAACAACGGGGCACCAGGCGGCAAGCGCCCGGCAGCCAGCAGTTCGTACAAGAACTCCAGTTCGTGGGCCAGGTCGCCGATGGCGGCGATTTCCACCATGCGCGCCCCGCCCTTGAGTGTGTGCAAATCACGCAGCAGGTTGTCCACCTCGGCGCTGTTGCGCGGGTCGGCCTGCCAGCGCGCAAGTGCGGCGGCGGCGCTTTCAACAATGTCAGAGCTTTCTTCGAGGAAGACTTCAAGCAGCTCCTTGTCGCCCGGGTTCTCGGCCTCTTCGGCCAGTGCCGGGGGACCATCAAGGCGCGTGACCGACCCGGGTGCCACCAGGCCGGTAGCATCGGGTGCCAGTGCGTCGTCCAGCAAGCCACGCAAGCCGTCGATGCAGGCTGGGCGGGCGGACGGTTCCTGGCCGGCAGCGATCTCGTCGAGCATGTCGAGGAGTACCCCATGGGCTTGCCGTGCCTGGGCGAAGAAGCGTTCATCAGCAGCAAGGCTGCCCTCTTCCACCGCGCCATACAGGTCCAGCAACGCTTCGCAGACATCGTCCATCTGCCTCAGGTCGGCCAGGTGCGCACCGTGACAGAGGGTGGTCAGCTCATCGAGCAAGCTGTCCAGCGACTGGCGTTGCCCAGGCTGCTCCTGCCAGCGCGACAACAGGGCCTCGGCATCCAGCAGAATGTCCATCGACTGGGCGAGGAAGCTGGCGATCACCTGTGGATCACGCTTGCCCCGGCGCCCATGCTGCGGCTCCTCATGCAAGCTGGCCAAGCGCATGTCCACGGCCTCACCGACCTGCTCGATCAACTGCGCCGCGCCCGGAATGGGAGCCAGCGGGCTGCTGCCCAATTGCGCGAGGCCCAGGTGCAACAGTGCGCGCGCCGCTTCCAGCCATTCCAGCTCGGCCATTTGCAAAGGCAAGTGGTGGCCCCGGTATTCGCGTACCAGCCGGTCGAACGCGGTGGCCAGCTCGGCGATCGGCAAAACGCCGGCCATCGCAGCGCTACCCTTGAGGGTATGCAAGGCGCGTTGCAGGGTGTCGCTGACATCGGTGTCATGGCCCCCGGCGCCCTGCAGAAATGCCTCCAGGCTGGCCAGATGGCCCTGCGCTTCATTGCGGAATATGTCCAGCAACAGCGGATCGAGGCCATCGATTTCGGCACCTGCCGGCGAATCGTTTTCCGCCAGCGCATGCAGATGGCTCGCCAGTTGCTCGATCTCGGTCACCTGTGGCATCTGGCCGGCGGCAAAGTCAGCCAGCAGGTCGGGCAAATGAACCACGACCTGCTGCAGGGCCACCACACCCTCCGGGGCCAGCGCCATACGCCCTTCCAGAACCCGGTTGAGCAGGTGCTCACCGCCCCATGCCAATTCGGCGACCGCCTGGGCATGGACCATCCGGCCACTGCCTTTGAGCGTGTGCAAGTCCCGGCGCACCTCCAGCAAGGCATCCCGCAGGCTGTTGTCGGCGCGCCAGCGCAACCAGTGCCGCTCGATCTGCGGCAGTAGCTCGCCGGCCTCTTCAAGGAAAACCTCGCGCAACTCGTCATCAACCCCGTCGGTGCTGCCGTCCTGGGCAATGACGCCAAGCGAGCACTGCACACCGAGCGCCGCCAGGCTGGCGCGCGCCCTGTCGAGGAAAGGTTGGGCATCGGCAAGAGGGTCGGCCACCCGCCATTGCAGGTAACACTCACTGGCGCTGAGGGCATCGGCCAGGTGGTCAAGCTCCTCTGGCGGCGGCTCGACGTCCAGGTGCTGCAACCAGCCGTGCACGTAACCTGCACAACCGGCCAAGACTTCGGCAGCTGCCGGCAGCATCAGCATCGCCAACGCCCCTCGCACTTGCTGCAGCAACCCCGGCAGTGGTTGCAGGCGCTGACGCGGCCAACCGGACTCCAGGCAATCTCCGATCAGGTCCTTGGCCTGCTGCAACACGTTCAGCGATTCGTTCAACACCAGTTGGCGAATCTCGGCCAGGTCCGAGCCGGGCAAGCCGCCCTGCCCGCCCTGCTCCAGCGGGCCGACCATGCCATTGAGGCTCGCCTCCACATACAACAAGGCGCCCGCCACATCCATGAGTGCGGCGTCATCCGCCACGCGTTCAGCCTGGGCCAACGCCTGCAGGGCCAGTACCTGATCGATGATGACCCGCCGAGGCTGCTGAAAGCCCAGGACCGCAAGGGTATCGGCCACGTGACGCAAGGGGGCCAACAGGGCGTCCAGCTGTTCGCTGTGCTGACGATCCCCGCGCACGAACTGGTCCAGACGCTCCTTGATACGCATCAGGTCGTCGCACAATGCGCTGATCACCGAACGCAGGGCGTCACGCCCAGGCCCTGCCTGAACCTGCTCACGCCAATTGCCCAGCGACAGGTCTAGATTGGCCAGGTCGTCCGAGCCTGCAAAGCGCTGCGCCGCACCACTGACCAGGCTGCCTTGAGCCAAGGGCTCTACCCCCCTGCAAGCCCGCAACTGGTTAAGCAGCGGCAGCATGACCAACGGCAAGTCATGCCGCGCTCCGCGCAGCCGCTCCAGGTACGAGGGCAGTTGCTCAAGGCCGCGGAACAGCGGGCCCAGGCAGTCGCCGCGGGGGCTGACCTGGCCCTCGGCCAAGGCCCTGGCCAGCAACTCCAGCTCTTCGGCCAGGCGCGTGGCACCGCGCAGTTCGAGCATGCGCAGGCAGCCGTGAACCTGGTGCAGGTTATCCACCACGAACGCCAGCATGGACAAATCGTCCGTCTCCCCGGCAAAGCGCTCAAGGGCCTGGCGTGCCTGGCCCAGGCAATCGAGGATGGCCGCCTTGGTCCAGGCCAGGGCGACGGTATCGTGGCGCTCGGGGCTTACTGCTGCAGCCATCATGACTCCTCAGCGCCGCTCGGCAGGTGCAGGCAGGGTGAAACCGGACACGGAGCGGCGCATCTCGCTGGCCATTCGCGCCAGGTGGCGGATACTGTCAGCGGTTGCGCCGGAGCCAGCGGAGGTCTGCGCGGTAATCTGCTGGATCACCGACATGGTGTGGGAGATCTGCCCTGCCGAAGAGGTCTGCAACTGGGCGGCGTCGGAGATGCTGTGGATAAGTTCGGCGAGGTTCTGCGACACCCCTTCGATTTCGGCCAGCGCCACCCCGGCATCCTGCGCCAGGCGCGCACCGCGCACTACCTCGGCGGTGGTCTGTTCCATGGATATCACTGCCTCGTTGGTATCGGCCTGAATGGTGCGCACCAGTGCCTCGATCTGTCGCGTCGCCGAGGACGAACGCTCAGCCAGGCGCTGGACTTCATCGGCCACCACGGCAAACCCTCGGCCGGCCTCTCCCGCCAGCGAGGCCTGGATGGCGGCATTCAATGCGAGAATGTTGGTCTGATCGGCAATGTCGTCGATCAGGCTGACGATGTCGCCGATTTCCTGGGAAGACTCACCCAGACGCTTGATCCGCTTGGCGGTGTCCTGAATCTGCTCACGGATGTTGTCCATGCCGTTGATGGTGTTATGCACCACCTCGTTGCCCTTGTTGGCGATCGCCACCGAGCGCTCGGCCACCTTGGCCGATTCGTAGGCATGCGCGGAAACCCGGTCGATCGATTCGACCATGTCACCCACCGCCTCGGAAGCCTCGCTGATCTGTTCGGCCTGGTGCTCTGAAGCTTTGGCCAGCTGGCGGGCAGTGTTTTGCGTGTCCTGCACTGCGGCAGCCACTTGCTCGGCGCTGTGGTTGATGGTGGCCACCAGGTCGCGCAATTGGTCGACGGAATAGTTGATCGAGTCGGCGATGGCACCGGTGAAGTCCTCGGTCACCGACACGGTCACGGTCAGGTCACCGTCGGCGAGCTCCTCGATCTCATCGAGCAGGCGCATGATCGCCTGCTGATTGCGCTCATTTTTCTCGGCGGTTTCCTGCAGTTGACGATGAGTTGCCCGCACCATCACCAGGCCGATCAGGATGATCGAGGCCAGCGCCAGCAGCCCCAGGACATACCCGCCCACAGTATCGAGGGTACGCCCGGCTGCCAGGTTCTCGAAGCCGTTGGCAAGGTGCGAGGCTTCGTCGAGCAATGTTTGCGAGAGGCTGAAAATGTTCCCGGCCGCTTCGCGAACGCGGAACAGCTCGGGCGAGGTTTCAAGGATTTCATCGACTGAACCGGCGACGAACTGGAACAGTTCGGCGATCTCGGCCAGGCGCGCACGTGCGTCGGCATCCTCGACGCGTGTCACCTGAATCGCCGGGTTGCCCGCCAGCATGCCTTCGAGCACCTGACCAAACCGGCTGGCATCGCGGCCGAAGGCATCGGCGGCTTGGGCGGCTGCGTCGTCGCCAGCCAGCACCGTGTTGACCGATCCCAGAATGCGTTCTGCGAGCAGCAACTGGCGCTGGGCCACCACCACCTGGCTGGCCGGAGCCCCACTCTGCAGCAAGACCTCCACAACCTTCTCGTACTCGACCTGTAGCTGCGGTACGGTTTCGGCCAAGGTCGCCGCCACCTGATGCAGCGATAGCACGGTCTGCTCGCTGGCCAGGATGATATCGGTGTCCTTGCGCAGGTTTTCCCAGTCCTGGCGCACCGCTTCCATTTCATCCTTCACGGCGGCGGGCGCCGCTGGCAGGCCAGTGGACTTGTCACCTTCGCGCAGGTAGCTCCAGCGCTGCTCGAAATCGTTGCGCGCATCCGAAAGCAGCTTGAAAGCCAGCGCCTTGCCGGTTGCAGCCTCGGTGGCATTCTTGGCGATGCGCTGCGACAGCACGCGCAGCTCGCCGGCATGGCCGATGTACTGTTTGTCGTGATTGGACTGGGTGTTGAGGTACGCAAAATTGGCGAACAGCAGGATGATCGACAGGATCAGCACCACGAACAGCACAGTGATCTGAGCGATGCTGCGTGTGCGCGGGGTCATGCTGGTAGGGGCGACATTGGTGGCCGGCTTGTTCACGTTCGAATGTCCTATAGCGCCACGTCGAGAAAGCCCGGCGCCTGGGCCAGGGCGAAGGGGCTGAAGATGGCCCAGTTGCGCTCACGCGGGAAATGCCCCTGAACGAACCGTGCAGCGGCGCGGATCAGCGGCTGTGGCGGCGCAAGTTCCAGGGTATCCAGGGCAAAATGCTGCAGGCCGAGCACTTCGTCCACCAGCAGGCCGACGAACAGGTCCTCATGGTCCAGCACCAGCACGCGCCGCTGCTTGCCCGTTGCCGCGGGACCGAGGCCGAAAAAGCTGCTCAGGTCCATCACCGGCAACAACCTGCCGCGCAGGTTGGCTACCCCGCAAACCCAAGGCTGTACGCCCGGCACCCGACTGCTGCGTGGCTCGCGCGACACTTCGGCCACCTCGCCCATCGGCGCGACGAACCACTGCCCGGCAACGCGAAAACCGATACCGCTCCATTGCTGCAGGCGCGTGTCCTGCGGCGGCTGGTCGGCAACCAGCAGTCGGCATCGCCGGTCGATGTCCAGCAACAGCTCGAAGGCGGTCAGCGACGCGCCTTGGGGGCGGGTGGTCAAGCGCCCAGCACTTCGTTGAGCTTGGCGATCAGGGCGTGTTCTTCCACCGGCTTGGTGACGAAGCCGCGCGCACCCTGGCGCTGCGCCCAGATACGGTCGGTTTCCTGGTCCTTGGTGGTAACGATGAGCACAGGAATTGCGCTGGTTTCCGGGTCCTTGCTCAATTGCCGGGTGGCCTGGAAGCCGTTCATGCCGGGCATGACGATGTCCATCAGCACCGCGTCGGGCTTTTCCTGGCGGGCCAGGGCCACAGCGTCAGCGCCGTTGTTGGCCTTGAGCACTTGGTGGCCATGCTTTTCGAGCCACTCGGTCAATCTGTACATCTCTGTCGGCGAATCGTCGACAATCAGAACTCGGGCCATGCTGTTTCCCCATCAGGAAAATAAAAGCCACGCCACCTCGGGCGTGGTCAGGGTGCGTGTTGTTCGTGCGCGGCGAACCCGGGCACGTGGGCCCTGATCGCGTCGAGCAGTTCTTCCTTGCTGAATGGTTTGGTCAGGAACTGATCGGAGCCGACTACCCGCCCGCGCGCCTTGTCGAACAGGCCGTCACGCGACGACAGCAGGATGACCGGGATGTCCTTGAAGGCACTGTTGTGCTTGATCACGGCGCAGGTCTGATAGCCATCCAGGCGCGGCATGAGCACGTCGACGAAGATGATCTGTGGCTGG
>NZ_MOMO01000178.1:0-6704 GCF_009933855.1 Pseudomonas sp. SG-MS2
AGTACATTGCCGGTCAGTTCGGTTTGCTGTTCGGTGGCGGCTACCGCATTGCTGTCATCCACCGCTTGTGGCGCATCGTCACGGACGATCACATCCAGCGACCCTTGGGCAACATCGCCGTCGCTGTCGCTGACCAGTACCGGCAACTGTTCGCCCTGTGAGTTGTTGCCCTCGCCCTCAACGTGCTGCTCGGCACCGGTCAGGGTATAGCTGTAGCTCACCACGCCCGTGGCAGGGTTGTACCCGGTAATGATCAGGGTGTTGCCCAGGCCCGTGGTGATCGATTGGCCAACACCGGTCACCACACCAGCGGTCACCACGTTGATGCCACCCACACTGAGGTTGTACACGCCGTCTGGCGCCAGCACGGTAAAACTGCCTTGCTGGGTCAGGGTTGCGGGGTTGCTGGCCGACCCCTGGGGTAGATTGGCCTCATCCAGACTCAGCTCGCCAGGGCTGACATTCAACCCCCGCAACGCTACCGGACTGTCTTCGTCGATCGGCGTGATGGGTGGATTGGGCTGCTCCGGCGGATTGGGCGGACCAGGCGGCAGGCCACCATTGCCACCGTTGCCAGCCCCCAAGGAGTCGCGCCCGCTGCCATCCAGGCCACCCACATAGCGGTTGGCCAATTCAGGAATGCCATTGAAGCCAGCCGTGGGAAAGCCCACCACCGGGTCAACCCGATCCGCCACTTCGGTAAGCAACACAAAGCTGTGGCCACCGCCCAGTGCGCCTGGCGCGCCGTTGCCGCCATTTCCAGCGGCAGGGGCTTCGGTGTTGACGCTAGGGTCATCGCCGGCGGCAATCGCCCGCTGAATGCGCTCGACATCGCTCAGCTGCGCCTCGCTCGGCGCAACGTCCTGAGCCTGTACAGGGGCGGCCTGGTTAGCCAGGAGCTTTTCGGTCATGGCCAGGCTGCTGTCGCGGCCGAGTGTCAGCTCGGCGCCATTATGCAAGCGCACAGCCACGGCGCCTGCGGCACCCGTTTGCAACTGCTCGCCCGCGTACAGGCGATCGCCCTCGATCAGAGGGCGTCGGCTGCCATCGCTGCCAACGGCAAATACTTGCCCCACCACCTTGCTGACCACACCGACTGACTTAGCCATGAGCGCACGCCTCCCTAACCTATTGGCTACACAGCCAACAACATGGCAGATGGAGGTCAACGGCTTCGCGCCCGCATGTCTCAACCGTGAGAATCGTGCGCGAAGGTCACTGATTTGGCGATAGTCATAATGTAAATTTGCCACCACTGGATGCCAAATTTTTGTCGCCAAATTCCGCTTTTACCTACCTACCCCACGTCCTTAGCCATAAAAAATCTGGAACTCATTGCGATGCAGGAAACTCGCAGGCTACAGCGGCTTCCGAAATCACTTGAATGAAACAATGTCTTGGTTTCGATAGACCGCATAAGTTTTTTTTCGCATATCACTTATGAAAAAATCTTCTTAGCTCGCGCGCTAAATGTTCTTAGCTCTGTTGTTACAAACATGAAACGGTTTGAACGATAAAAATCGTCATTTTTTTGGCGAGAAGAAGCAGGGCCATTTTGAGATCAGGGAGAAGTACCCCATGCGCAGGTTCAACCCCATCACCAGTGCAATTCTGTTGGCCATGGCGTGCGCCAACGTTCAGGCGATGTCGCTCAACGAGGCTGTCCAGAGCGCCGTGGACTACCACCCGGAAATAAGCTCCAACCGCAACAGCAGGTTGTCAGCCGACGAGGACGTGAAATTTGCCCGTGGTGGGTACTATCCAACCGTCGACCTGGTAGCCGGGTACGGCAGACAGCGCTCGGACAACATCAATACCCGCGGCCTGAACGCTGACGGTACCCGCAACCACAACAAAGAAACCCTGAACTACACCCAGTCGGAGTTGCGCCTTCGGCAAATGATCTTCGATGGTTTCAACACAGCCAACGAAGTGGGCCGTACCGAGGCGGTGGCCACCTCCCGCGCCTACTACACTCAGGCCGTCGCCCAAGATGTCGCCCTGCGCGCCATCGAGGTGTACCTGGAAGTGCTGAAGCGCCGAGAGTTGGTGACCCTGGCAAAGAACAACCTGCAGGCGCACCTGCGCGTCAGCGATCAGATAGGCCTGCGTAGCGAGCGGGGCGTAGGCAGCACCGCCGACCTTGACCAATCCCGCGCACGCCGGGCTCTGGCGGAAAACAACCTGGACACCGCCGAGGTCGACCTGGCCGATGCCGAGGCCAACTTCTACAGCGTGGTCGGCCGCCTGCCGGATGAGCTGGAAGGCCCGCAATCGGTCAAGGTGGAAATGCCTGGCACTCTGGACGAAGCGCGTGAAGGCATGCGCCAGAACAACCCCTACTTGAAATCTGCCCAGGCCGACGTCAATGCCGCCGAGCAGCAGTACGAAGCGGCCAAATCGCCTTTCTACCCACGGCTGGACGCGGTGCTGGCCACCGGCGCCAACAACAACCTCGGTGGCGAAAAAGGCCACAGCAACAACGACTGGCAGGCCGGCGTCGAGCTCAGCTACAACCTGTTCCGCGGCGGCAGCGACAAGGCCCGCCTGCAGTCCGACGCGCACAAGATCAACCAGGCACTGGACATCCGCAACAACGCGCTGCGCGAGCTGACCGAAAACCTCAGCCTGGCCTGGAACGCCATGAACAACGCCCGTAAACAGACCCCTACCGCCCGCGAGTACGCAGAAACGACGCAACGTGTGCGCGCCGCCTATCAGGACCAGTTCGGCCTGGGCCAACGCACCCTGCTCGATGTGCTGGACAGCGAGAATGAGCTGTACAACGCCAACCGCCGTTACACCGAGGTGCGTTACACCGAGGAGTACTCGATGTATCGCGTGCTGGCGACCATGGGTGAGCTGCTGAGCAAACAGCGTATTTCACTGCCGCCGGAGGCCATCGCCAACAACGACGTACGCACCGAGGCCAGGTTGCCCGACATGCGTTGAGCCAGCCCCACGCAACTGGCACTCAGCACCGCGCCTCATCCCCCTTACACCGTGGCGGGAGTAGTTCATCGTGACCAGTATGCAAAGCGCACAACCGCGCCCCGATGTCGATGACCCCCTGCTCGATGGCCTGCTGATTCTGTGCCGCCTGCACGGTCGGCCGGCCAGCCGCGCCAGCCTGAGCAGTGGGCTGCCACTGCTCCAGCAACGCCTGGGTGCAGATTTGCTGCCACGCGCTGCGGCGCGTGCCGGTTTGCAAGGGCGTGTGCTGCAGCGTGAGCTGGAGGCCATTTCGCCGCTCAACCTGCCGGTGCTGCTGTTGCTCAACGACGGCCGCAGCGCCGTGCTGCAGCGCTGGGGCGAAGATGGCCGGGCGCTGATCCTGCCCTGCGAGGCTGAGGGCGGCGAACAATGGGTAGAGCGCGAGGCGCTGGAACAGGCCTACGCAGGTCACGCTTTGTTCGCACGACCCCGTCATACCCTGGAGGAAGTCCGCTCACCGCTGCTGCCACGGGTGGAGGCCTGGTTCCGCGATACCTTGCGCCATTCCCGCTGGCTGTACGGCGATGCCCTGCTGGCCAGCCTGCTGATCAACCTGCTGGGCCTGATGGTGCCGCTGTTCGTGATGCAGACCTACGATCGCGTGGTACCCAACCAGGCACTTTCGACCTTATGGGTGCTGGTCGCTGGCCTGTTCATCGGCACCGCCTTCGAGCTGGTGCTGCGCATGGTGCGCGCCCACCTGCTGGACCAGGCCGGCAAGAAGACCGACCTGATCCTCTCCGCCGCCCTGTTCGAACGCATCACCGGCATGGCCATGAAAGCCAAACCTGCCAGCATCGGCGGCTTCGCCCAGAGCATCCATGACTTCCAGGGCCTGCGCGAATTCCTCACCGCAGTCACCCTGACCAGCATCATCGACCTGCCCTTCGTCGCCCTCATGCTACTGGTGATCGGCCTGCTGGGCGGCTGGCTGGTACTGATCCCACTGATCGCCTTCCCGCTGGCGGTGGGCTTTGCCCTGTTCATTCAGGCACGCCTGCGCGACACCGTGCAAAAAAGCCTCAGTCTCGGTGCGGTACGCCAGGCACTGCTGATCGAAACCCTCGGCGGCCTGGAAACCCTCAAGGCCTGCGGTGCCGAGAGCGAGCGCCAGTACCAGTGGGAACACACCAATGGCGCCATGGCCCGCCTCGACGCCCACGCCCGCAACCTGTCGTCGCTGGCCAGCAACGGCACGCTGTTCATCCAGCAGTTCTGCGGCATGGCCACCATCGTCGCCGGGGTGTACAGCATCATCGCTGGCAACCTCAGTGTCGGCGCCCTGGTCGCCAGCTACATGCTCGGTAGCCGGGTGCTGGCACCGCTCGGCCAGATTGCAGGGCTGATCACCCGCTATCAGCAAGCGCAACTGACGATGCGCAGCACCGATGCCCTGATGGCCCTGCCGCAAGAGCGCCAGGCCGAACAGCAAGCCCTGGAGCACACCGCGCTCAAGGGCGGCCTGACCCTCAGCCATGTCAGCTTCCGCTACCCGGCACAGGCCAGCCCGGCACTGCAGGATGTGAACGTGGCCATAAAGCCGGGTGAGCGGATTGGCATCATCGGCCGCAGCGGCTCGGGCAAAAGCACCCTGGGCCGCCTGCTGATGGGCTTCCATCACCCGGAAGAAGGCCAGGTATTGCTGGACAACCTCGACCTGCGCCAACTGGACATCGCCGACCTGCGCAGCCAGCTTGGCTACGTCGCCCATGACCTGCCGCTGCTGGCCGGCAGCCTGCGTGACAACCTGACCCTCGGTGCCCGCCACGTAAGCGATGCGCGCATGCTCGAAGTGGCCGAACTGACCGGCGTCAGCGAGCTGGCCCGCCAGCACCCGCAGGGTTTCGACCGCCCGGTGGGCGAACGTGGCCAATTGCTTTCCGGCGGGCAGCGCCAGGCCGTGCTGCTGGCCCGCGCGCTGTTGCTGGAGCCACCCATCCTGATCCTCGACGAACCTACCAGCCACATGGACAACAGCAGCGAAGAGCAACTGCGCCAGCGACTGCTGAACTGGGTGCCCGGCAAGACCCTGCTGCTGGTCACCCACCGCACCTCGATGCTTAGCCTGGTGGACCGGCTGCTGGTACTGGACAACGGCAAGATCGTCGCCGACGGGCCAAAGGATGCGGTTATCGATGCCCTGCGCAAGGGCCGCATCGGCGCAGCTCTCTAGGAGGTTTCCATGCCCATCGGCCACAGCGTGCGCAGTTCCCACAGCAGCGCCGACAAGCGCACCGAACACGACTACATGCCAGAGCTGGCCAGCGCCACCCTGCAAGATTCCCCGCGCCTGTCACGCCTGACCGTGTGGCTGGCAGCGGCGCTACTGCTCGCGGCCTTGACCTGGGCGAGCCTGGCAGTGCTCGACGAGGTAACCGTCGGCGAAGGCAAGGCGATTCCTTCGAGCAAGGTGCAGGTGGTGCAGAACCTGGAGGGCGGCATCGTCACTGAGATTTTCGTGCGCGAAGGCCAGATGGTGGACAAAGGCGCCACCCTGCTGCGCCTGGACGACACGCGGTTCAAGTCCAACAAAGGTGAAAGCGAGGCTGACCGCTATGCCTTGACCGCCCAGGTCGAGCGCCTGTCCGCCGAAGCCGAAGGGCGGCCCTTGGTGCTGTCCGAGGAGGTCCGCGCCAAGGCGCCGCAAGTGGCCGAGGACGAATTGTCGTTGTACGACTCGCGCCAGCGCCGCCTGGCCAGTGAAAAGCAGACCCTCAACGAGCAGTTGCGACAAAAGACCCAGGAATTGGCCGAGTTCCGTTCCAAGGTCGAACAGTACCGTTCGGCGGTAGGCCTGCTGCAGCAGGAACTAAACATGTCCGCGCCGCTGGTGAGCAAGGGTGCCATTTCACCGGTGGAAATCCTGCGGCTCAAGCAACGCACGGTCGAAGCTCGCGGCCAGCTCAACGCCACCAGCCTGGCCATCCCCCGCGCCGAGGCCGCCGTGGCCGAGATCAGGAGCAAGATCCAGGAATCGGACGCCAGCTTCCGCTCCGAGGCCGCCAAGGAGCTCAACGACAAACGCACGGAGCTGTCGAAGATCACCGCCACCAGCATCGCCATCGACGACCGGGTCAACCGCACTACCGTGGTTTCGCCGGTGCACGGCATCGTCAAGATGCTCAAAGTCAACACAATTGGCGGGGTGGTGCAGCCAGGCAGCGACCTGGTGGAGATCGTGCCGATCGAGGACAACCTGCTGATCGAAGCCAAGGTGCGGCCACAGGACGTGGCATTCCTGCACCCGGGGCAGCCGGCGATGGTGAAGTTCAGTGCGTATGACTACACCATTTATGGCGGCATGAAGGCCAAGCTTGAGTTGATCAGTGCCGATACCGTGACCGATGACAAGGGCAATGCGTTTTACCTGATTCAGGTGCGCACCGAGAAGAACCACTTGGGCGGCGATAACAAGCCGCTGCTGATCATCCCCGGGATGGTGGCCACGGTGGATATCATCACCGGGCAGAAGAGTGTGCTGGATTATCTGCTCAAGCCGGTGCTCAAGGCACGGACCGAGGCGTTGCGGGAGCGGTGAACGGTTTGCCAGGGCCCGTTCGCGGGGTTACCCGCGAGGGTGCAATCGTGTGGAGAAAACGGCACTGACAGTGCAGGTGTCAACCTTCACCGTGATTTCTTTGAAACGTCTCAAGCCCCATTGCCCTGATCTGCCCCTCGATCAACACTTCGAACGGGCGCAGCAACTCATC
>NZ_MOMO01000179.1:0-27530 GCF_009933855.1 Pseudomonas sp. SG-MS2
CGCCAAGGCGAAGGCGGCCGGGGCACCGGTGAAGGTCAACATCGCCAAGGTTGAGCCTGGGCAGCAGATGGTTGCGGAATGGCGTGGCCAGCCTGTGTTCATCGTGCGGCGAACGGATGAGATCCTCGGTAACCTGAAAAAAGTCACTGCCGAGCTCGCCGACCCTGAATCGAAGGCCTCCGTACAGCCGGAGTACGTCGACCCCCAGGTACGCTCGATCAAGCCGGAAATCCTCATTCTCGTGGGCCTGTGCACTCACCTTGGGTGCTCACCGACCTTCCGCCCGGAAGTCGCGCCCGCCGATCTGGGGCCCAAGTGGGTGGGCGGCTATTTCTGCCCCTGCCATGGTTCCCACTACGACCTGGCGGGGCGTGTCTACAAATCGCAGCCAGCGCCTCTCAACCTGCCAGTGCCGCCGCACTCTTACGAGTCGGATGACATCGTCGTCATCGGCGTCGACCAGGAGAAAGCATGATGAGCAAGTTCATGGACTGGATTGATGCTCGCTTCCCCGCCACCAAGATGTGGGAAGAGCACCTGAGCAAGTATTACGCGCCCAAGAACTTCAACTTCCTGTATTTCTTCGGCTCGCTGGCCCTGCTGGTGCTGGTCAACCAGATTGTCACCGGTGTATGGCTGACCATGAGTTTCACGCCCTCGGCGGAGGAGGCCTTCGCTTCGGTCGAGTACATCATGCGTGACGTGGAGTACGGCTGGATCCTGCGCTACCTGCACTCCACCGGTGCTTCGGCGTTCTTTGTCGTGGTCTACCTGCACATGTTCCGCGGCCTGCTCTATGGCTCCTATCAGAAGCCACGTGAACTGGTCTGGCTGTTCGGCATGCTGATCTACCTGGCGCTGATGGCCGAGGCCTTCATGGGCTATCTGCTGCCGTGGGGTCAGATGTCTTACTGGGGGGCGCAGGTGATCATCTCGCTGTTCGGTGCCATCCCGGTGATCGGCGACGATCTCACCCAATGGATTCGTGGTGACTACCTGATTTCCGGCATTACCCTGAACCGCTTCTTCGCGCTGCACGTCGTGGCCCTGCCGATCGTCATTCTCGGGCTGGTCGTGTTGCACATCCTGGCCTTGCACGAGGTGGGTTCGAACAACCCGGACGGGGTCGATATCAAGAAGAAAAAGGACGAAAACGGCATCCCGCTGGATGGTATTCCGTTCCATCCTTACTACACCGTCAAGGACATTGTCGGCGTGGTGGTGTTCCTGTTCGTGTTCTGTGCGGTAGTGTTCTTCTTCCCGGAAATGGGCGGTTACTTCCTGGAAAAACCCAACTTCGAACAGGCCAATGCGTTCAAGACGCCTGAGCATATTGCGCCGGTCTGGTACTTCACGCCGTTCTACGCGATTCTGCGTGCGGTGCCCGACAAGCTTATGGGCGTAATCGCCATGGGGGCGGCGATCGCCGTGCTGTTCGTATTGCCTTGGCTCGATCGAAGCCCGGTACGCTCCATGCGCTACAAGGGCTGGATCAGCAAGGTCTTCCTGCTGGTGTTCTGCATTTCCTTCGTCATCCTCGGCATTTTGGGGGTGCTGGCACCTACGCCAGGTCGCACACTGCTGTCGCAGGTGTGCACCGTGCTGTACTTCGCCTACTTCCTGCTGATGCCGTTCTACACAAGGCTTGAGAAGACCAAACCGGTTCCGGAAAGGGTGACTGGCTGATGAAAAAGTTGATTGCAGTATTTTTGCTGGCAGTGATGCCTGCCTTTTCCTTTGCTGCCGGACCGGGGCTGGAGCTGGACAAAGTCGATGTCGACCTGACGGACAAGGCTGCGATGCAGGATGGCGCACGGACTTTCGCCAACTATTGCATGGGTTGCCACAGTGCCAAGTTCCAGCGTTACGAGCGCGTAGCCGATGACTTGGGAATACCCCATGACTTGATGCTGGAGAAGCTGGTATTCACGGGTGCCAAGATCGGCGACCACATGAACATCGGCATGAAGCCCGATGACGCCAAGACCTGGTTCGGTGCTGCGCCACCGGACCTTACCCTGGTTGCCCGGGTGCGTGGTACCGACTGGCTGTACACCTACCTGCGCAGCTTCTATGAGGACAAGTCGCGACCTTACGGGGTTAACAACAAGGTGTTCCCGAATGTCGGTATGCCCAATGTGCTGGTCGGGCTGCAGGGCAATCAGGTGATCGGGTGCAAGCAGGTGCAGATGGTGGTCGATGGCAAGAAGCAATTCGACCCCTTGACCGGCAGCCCTTTGACCCATGAAGCGTGTGACCAGCTGACCATCACGCCGAATTCCGGTACCCTGACGCCTGAGCAGTTCGACGAGAAGGTCAAGAACCTGGTGACCTTCCTGGCCTATTCGGCCAACCCGGTCAAACTGGAAAGCCAGCGCATCGGCACGTATGTGTTGCTGTACCTGGCCTTCTTCTTCGTGTTCGCCTACTTGCTCAAGCGCGAATACTGGAAGGACGTGCACTGATCACGCAGTAGTTTCTGGTAGTTGAACGCGCCCTGGGCGCTCCCTCGTGTATGCGAAGGGGCCTCCAGGGCGCGTTTGCATTTGCAGTTTCACAAGCATCCCCATGCGAGGAGGCGCTACATGGGCGCGACCATCAGGTTAGCCTGCTATTCCGACCCCGCTGACCATTATTCTCATCGGGTACGCCTGGTTCTCGCCGAGAAAGGTGTCAGCGTGCAGATCATCGACGTCGATCCCGGTCGTCTGCCACCCAAGCTGGGTGAAGTGAACCCTTACGGCAGCGTGCCGACCCTGGTCGACCGCGATCTTGCGTTGTATGAATCGACCGTGGTGATGGAATACCTCGAGGAGCGTTATCCGCATCCGCCCCTGATGCCGGTGTATCCGGTGGCGCGTGGTAACAGCCGCTTGTTGATGCATCGCATTCAGCGTGACTGGTGCGCGCTGGCCGATACCGTGCTCGATTCGCGCAGCAGTGATGCCGCTCGTGCCGAGGCGCGCAAGGCACTGCGTGAGAGCCTGACGGGCGTCTCGCCATTGTTCAACGAGTTCGCTTGTTTCATGAGCGATGAGCAAAGCCTGGTCGATTGTTGTCTATTGCCCATACTCTGGCGTTTGCCGGTACTGGGTATCGAATTGCCGCGGCAAGCAAAGCCGCTGCTGGATTATATGGAGCGGCAGTTCGCCCGTGAGCCTTTCCTGGCGAGCCTGTCCTCCGTTGAACGTGAAATGCGCAAGCTTTAAGGAGCCGTTGATGAACTCCAGTCGCCCCTATCTGGTTCGAGCACTGTACGAGTGGATCGTCGACAACGATTGCACGCCCCATATGCTGGTCAATGCCGAATATCCGGCAGTCCAGGTGCCGCAAGGTTTCGCCAGTGACGGCCAGATCGTCCTGAACATTTCCCCAAGTGCCGTGCGCAGCCTGCACATGGACAACGACGCGGTGAGCTTCGAGGGGCGCTTCGGTGGCGTTGCCCACTCGTTGTTCGTGCCGGTCGGCGCGATTCTGGGCATTTATGCCCGGGAGAACGGCCAAGGCATGGTCTTCGAGCTGGAGCCTCCGTTGATGGAGGGTGAAGAGCTGGAAGACGAGGGTGTCGAGCCGGATGATGATGGCCCGCCGGAAGGTGGGGGGCAGCCGCCGCGCCCGAGTGGTCGGCCGAGCCTGAAGGTAGTCAAGTAACAAAAAAGGCGATCCGGTTGGGTCGCCTTTTTCTTTGCAGCACGGTGGTGGTTACAGGTCGCTGATGGTGCGAATCTGGTCACGGTTAACGCGGGTCTGTTTACCGTCGAGCTGCTGGAACTCGTAGAAGCCGGAGTCCTGATCAAACTGTGGTTCGTCAACGGTCTGGAATTCGCGACCGTCGTTCAGGGTGATCAGGCTAGGGGTGGAGCAGCCGGCCAGGGTGGCGAAGGCGCCGATCAACAGGGCGGGCAGCAGAAGCTTTTTCATGCGGTGTTTCCTGAAGTTCTGAAGGTGGAGCCATTAGGATGCCTGTGCCGGTATGCGAGGGCCGGTGCAGGCAAGCGTATCAGTCGATGTACTCGAACAGCTTGACGATCTTTTGCACGCCCGACACGCTCTGTACCACGGCAGTGGCGGAGTTGGCTTCCTGCCGGGTAACCAGGCCTAGCAGGTAGACGATACCGTTCTCGGTGATGACCTTGATGCGTGAGCTGGGCACGGCATTGTCGGTGAGCATCTGGGTCTTGATCTTGGTGGTCAGCCAGGCGTCGTTATTGCGCGCAAGGATGGAGGAGGGTTGCATCACCTGCAGCTCGTTATGCACCCGCTTGACCCGCTGCACCTGGCTGGCAGTCTGCTCGGCCAGGCTCTTCAGGTCGGCGCGCGGGGTTTGGCCGGCGAGCAGGACAATGCCGTTGTAGCTGCTGACGACAATGTGCGAACCCTTGTCCAGATCAGGGTTGGCCTTGGAGATGTTTACAGCGGCCTTGGTTTCGATCAACGAGTCGTCGATCTTGCTGCCGATGGTGCGAGTGCCGCGATCATCCTCGATCGGCGAATTGCGGGTCGAGGTCAGTACCGAGCTGCAGCCGGTGACGCTCAGGCACAGGGTCAGGGCCATCAGGCCGAGGCGCTTGGGGATCATTCTTCACTCCCGAACAGTTGGCTGTCGATCAGATCACACAGGCAGTGGATCGCCAGCAGGTGGACTTCCTGGATGCGTGCAGTGACCGTCGAGGGTACGCGGATCTCCACGTCCTCGGGCAACAGCAGCGAAGCCATGCCGCCACCGTCACGCCCGGTCAATGCTACGACAATCATTTCGCGATCATGTGCCGCCTGGATCGCTTGAATCACGTTTGCCGAGTTGCCGCTGGTCGAAATCGCCAGCAGGACGTCGCCGGGCTGGCCCAAGGCGCGAATCTGCTTGGAAAAGATTTCGTTGTAGCTGTAGTCGTTGGCAATCGAGGTCAGTGTCGAGCTGTCGGTGGTCAAAGCGATTGCCGGCAGGCTCGGACGCTCGCGCTCAAAGCGGTTGAGCAGCTCCGAAGAGAAATGCTGGGCGTCGCCGGCCGAGCCGCCGTTGCCGCAGGCGAGCATCTTGCCCTCGTTGAGCAGCGCATTGACCATGACCAGGCTGGCCTGCTCGATGTGCGGTGCCAGGATGTCCATTGCCTGTTGCTTGGTATCGATGCTGGCCTGGAACAGCCGGCGAATTCGGGATTGCATGTCCATCTGGTGACCTTAAGTGGGGCGGTGGCCTTTGCTACGCGCAACAGGGACCAGCCCGCGAAACATAGAGCAAAAATAGGGGAGTGGGTTCAGCATTCGAAGGCGTTTTTCAGCCATTGAAGCGGCCTGCCTGCATGGTGGCTACCCTGCAAGGCGACAACATCGAAGCGGCAAGGGTGGTTGGCCCAGCAAGACTCCTTCAGCAGAAAAAGGCTGGCGGCATGCACCAGTCGCTTCTGCTTGCGCCCGTCGATACTGCCCAGGGCGCCACCGAAGCCCGCGTGCAACCGATAGCGGACTTCGACGAATACTACTGTATCGGTGTCGAGCATGACCAGATCAAGCTCGCCGCCTTTGCATCGCCAATTGCGCGTCAGCAGTTGCAGGCCTTGCCCTTGAAGAAACTCAAGGGCCTGGTTTTCTGCGGCCTGGCCGGCGCTGGTTGACGATGCTTGGGGCATCAGCGGATGGTATCGGGCAGGCGCTTGACCTGGCCGCCAGAGAATTCAGCCCATGGCAGCTGGCGCTCGATGCGCTGGCTGGCGCTCATGCTCAGGCTGCCGGAAAGGCCTTGTACACGGTTGTCCGGCAGTGCTTTGAGCTGGCCCAGGCGTGGCGCCAGGCTATAGGCGTCTACACCCATTGCATACAGGCGGCCGAGGCTGCCAGCGGCTTGTGGCCACTGCTGAACCACCTGCTGGCGCAGGCTGTTGGTGGTGTCGAGTAGCCACGGGGTTTCGCAGAAGCGAATGCCGTTCATGTCTTTGTACTGGTTGACGTCACCGCTGGCGCTGTAAAGGTTCGAGGTGGCGTAGACCGGAACGTCGCCAGCGTACTGGAAGTTCAGGGTCGGTTTGATCTGCTGCGCCTGTTGCGGGGTCGAGGCCAGGAAGATGAAGTCGATGTCCTGGCGGCGCGATGGCTGCGCGGCAATGGTGCCGCCCACGGTGCTCTGCAGGCTCTGTGCGCGGCCTTCGCTCTGGCGCAGCTGGAACAGGTTGGCGATCTGCTGGGCCAGGGCGACCGGCTGGGCGATGCGCTCGGCGGCGATGATGGTGCCGCCATTGCCTTCCCAGTCTTGGCGGAACGCGGCAAGCACGCGTTCGCCCCATTCACCGCTCGGCACCAGGGCCACTGCGCGAACCATGCCGTCGGCGCGGGCGCGGCGCGAGACTTCGCGGGCTTCGTCTTCAGCCGCCAGGCCGAACTGGAACAGTTGTGGTGGGGCGTTCTGGCCGGCGTCGGCGTAATTCAGGGCGAGGGTCGTGATGGGCAGCTGCGCATTGGCGGCCAGTTTTTTTACCAGCGCTTTTTCCAGGGGGCCGACTACCAGTTGCACGCCATCGGCCTGGGCCTGACGATAGAACTCGTCCAGCGAGCCGATGCGTGAGCTGTCGTACACCTGTACGGCCGGCGCTTGCTGGCCAGCCTGCTGGGCCTGGAAGTGCGCGGCCATGAAGCCGTCACGCAGGGCGCGGGCGACACCGGCAAGCGGGCCTTCCTGGGGCAGCAGCAGACCGATCTTGGTCAGCGGCTGGCTTGCCAGTTCCTTGAGCTTGACCAAGGCCGATGGCAGTTGCAGTGCCGCGGGGTGGTCGGGGTGCTGCTTGCGCCAGGTTTCGATGGCGGCCTGCTGCTGCTCCAGGGTGCCGGCGCTTTTCACGGCCAGGGCCAGGCTGGTCCAGCCGGCCAGGGTCTGGTCGCCGGCGGGCTGCTGCAGTTGCTCTGCCGGCAGCGAGGCGACCAGGGCCCAGATCGCGTCATTGTTGGCGCTGGCAGCCTGGCCGCTGAGCAGTGGGCCCAGCATTACGCGCTGTTGTGCAGCGGCCAGGGCCTGGCCGTCGGCTTCAAGGGCGGCGGCGTGGACGCCATAGGTGCGCACCTGCTGCTCTGCCGGCAGTTGGGCGAGGTGCTGCAGGCTGCTGTGCGAGAGGGCGCTGAGGGCGGCTTTGGGCTGGTTGCGGCTCATGGCCAGTTCGGCGCCAAGTGTGGCGGCGAAGATTTGTTGGGCGGGCTTGAGCGTATCCATGGGGACCTGCTCGAGAATGCGTGCGGCGCGCGGGTAATCCTTCTGCTTGTAAGCCAGGTCGGCAGCGCTCAGGCGCAGCAGGGCGGCATCTTCGGCAGACGTGCTGGCCGCCGCTTTTTCGAGCAGTTGCTCGATGCTGGCGTCCGGCGTGCGTGGCAGCTCTCCGAGGCTGGATGAGGGCGAGCTGGCGCAGGCTGCCAGCAGGGCAGCGAGGCAGAGGGCTGTGAGCAGCCGCAGGCAAGCGATCATGTAAAGGTCCTGTTACTCGATCAAGTTGGCCGGCAATTGTACCCAAGCGTTGGCCGGGGCGCGATGTTGCTGAACGGGAACCTTCACTATAGGTGTACTTGACGTGGCCGCAGGTGAAGTTCTTTGCGCCCTGTTACCGGCGCTCGGGCTACAATGGCGCCTTTGATCCGAAAGGCAGGTGTGCGCAGTGACTGATGTGGCAGGGGCTTCGAAATCCACCGTGGGGACGCTGTATGTGGTCGCAACCCCCATTGGCAACCTCGACGACATGAGCGCCAGGGCATTGAAGGTGCTGGCCAACGTCGCCTTGATCGCAGCCGAGGACACCCGGCACTCGATCCGCCTGCTGCAGCATTTCGGCATCGACACGCCGCTGGCAGCCTGTCACGAGCACAATGAGCGGGACGAAGGCGGGCGATTCATCACCAAGCTGTTGGCCGGTGAGGATGTGGCGTTGGTTTCCGATGCCGGTACACCGTTGATTTCCGATCCTGGCTACCACCTGGTGCGTCAGGCGCGAGCCGCAGGCGTCGATGTGGTGCCTGTGCCTGGCGCCTGCGCGCTGATCGCCGCGCTTTCGGCGGCCGGGCTGCCTTCCGATCGGTTCATTTTCGAAGGTTTCCTCCCCGCCAAGAGCGCCGGTCGCCGTGGCCGGCTCGAACAGGTGAAGGAGGAGCCGCGCACGTTGATTTTCTACGAAGCGCCTCATCGTATTCTTGAGTGTCTGGAGGATATGAAGCTGGTGTTCGGTGCCGAGCGCCCGGCGTTGCTCGCACGTGAGCTGACCAAAACCTTCGAGACCCTCAAAGGGTTGCCGCTCGCAGAGTTGTGCGAGTTCGTGGCGGGTGACAGTAACCAGCAGCGCGGCGAGTGCGTGGTGTTGGTCGGTGGCTGGAGTGCGCCGGAAGGTGAGGCGGCGATCAGTGTCCAAGCGCAGCGTGTGCTGGACCTGCTGTTGGCCGAGTTGCCGCTCAAGCGTGCGGCGGCCTTGGCGGCCGAGATCACCGGTGTGCGCAAGAACCTGTTGTATCAGGCGGCACTGGAAAAGCAGAAAGCGCAGTAGTGGCAGTTTGATATAGTTGCGGTATTGCTTGTTCTTGAGCGCAGCTGCCGTTAACCTTGGCGCCGGAGAGTCGATCGGACAGTCGCTGCCTGCTTTTGTTCCGCAACTTTTGTTGCGTAACGGCGGGGGGAGGAAAGTCCGGGCTCCATAGGGCAGAGTGCCAGGTAACGCCTGGGAGGCGCGAGCCTACGGAAAGTGCCACAGAAAATAACCGCCTAAGCACTTCGGTGCCGGTAAGGGTGAAAAGGTGCGGTAAGAGCGCACCGCACGTCTGGCAACAGTTCGTGGCTAGGTAAACCCCACTCGGAGCAAGACCAAATAGGGTTCCATCAGGCGTGGCCCGCGTCGGAACCGGGTAGGTTGCTAGAGGCGTCCAGTGATGGCCGTCGTAGAGGAATGACTGTCCTCGACAAAACCCGGCTTACAGATCGACTCTCCACCTCTCCTCCCTTCTGCTCGATCGATAGCAGAGCGCGTTTGTAATACCGAAAAGATCTTACTCTTAATAAATCACTTTAAGTTCAAACGGTATCCGTTTGAGCGGGTTTGATTTTTCACGATTTTTTTTGCCCCCAGTACTCCTTCCTTCTTCCTTTATTGAGCTAAATCTCGGTCCTGTAAGGGTTTTCCCTATGAACGCGCCTTGACGGTGCAGCGGACGGATTCCTATAGTGTGCGCAAGTGGCAGAAAGTGGGATGAAGTGGGTTTTCTGGCACAAAAAAGCTACCATTGTGGGGAATCGCAGCCGTGTTCCGCGGAGCCAACGCCGTCAGCCTCGATGCAAAGGGCCGTCTCGCCATGCCGAGCCGGTACCGTGACGAGCTCGATTCGCGTTGCAATGGTCAGCTGATCGTGACCATCGACGCCGTCGATCCCTGCTTGTGTGTTTATCCCCTCGATGAGTGGGAGCAGATTGAAGCCAAGTTGCGTGCCTTGCCGTCGTTGCGTGAGGAAAACCGCCGCCTGCAGCGTTTGCTGATCGGTAATGCGGTGGACCTGGAGCTCGACGGCAGTGGCCGTTTCCTGGTACCGCCCCGCCTGCGGGAGTACGCCAAGCTGGACAAGAAGGCGATGCTGGTGGGGCAGTTGAACAAATTCCAGCTGTGGGATGAGGATGCCTGGAACGCAGTTTCGGCAGCCGACCTTGCAGCTATCCAACAACCGGGCGCCATGCCCGACGATTTACGTGACCTGATCCTGTGACCATAGATAGCGGCTTCAACCACATCACCGTCCTGCTCGACGAAGCTGTCGAGGCATTGGCCCTGCGCGCCGACGGTTGCTATCTCGACGGCACCTTCGGCCGCGGCGGGCACAGCCGTCTGATCCTCAGCAAGCTCGGGCCGCAAGGGCGGCTGCTGGGCTTCGACAAAGATCCTCAAGCGATTGCCACGGGGCAAGCGCTGGCGGCCGAAGACGGCCGCTTTGTCATTGTGCAGCGCAGTTTTGCCGAACTGGGCGCGGAAGTGGCCGAGCGCGGGCTGGCTGGCAAGGTCAGCGGTATCCTGCTTGATCTGGGCGTGTCCTCGCCCCAGCTGGACGACCCCGAGCGCGGTTTCAGTTTCCTCAATGACGGCCCGCTGGACATGCGCATGAACCCCGACCAGGGCATCAGTGCTGCCGAGTTCATCGCCACCGCGCCGGTTGAGGAAATTGCCCGCGTTTTCAAAGAGTACGGCGAGGAGCGTTTTGCCGGGCGCATGGCGCGTGCCGTGGTAGAGCGCCGCGAAAAGCAGCCGTTCACGCGTACTGCGGACCTGGCCGAAGTGCTCAAGGTCGCCAACCCTGCCTGGGAAAAAGGTAAAAATCCGGCTACCCGTGCCTTCCAGGGCCTGCGCATTCACGTCAACAACGAGTTGGGCGACCTTGAGGCCGGCCTTGAGGCCGCACTCGATGCGCTGGAAGTCGGCGGCCGCCTGGCGGTGATCAGCTTCCACTCGCTGGAAGACCGTATCGTCAAGCTGTTCATGCGCAAACTGGTCAAGGGTGAAGCGGATAACCTGCCGCGCAACCTGCCGGTTCAGCACAAGGTCTTCGAGCCGAAAATCCGTCTGATCGGCAAGGCCCAGTTTGCTTCCGAAGCCGAGCTCAAGGCCAACCCGCGGTCGCGCAGCGCCGTGATGCGGGTGGCGGAGAAGCTTCGGTGAGCCGGCTATTCGCCAAACCTTTGCCAGGCGGAAGCTTCCTGATGCTTTTGCTGTTCGTTGGCGTGCTTGTTTCGGCCATTGCCGTATCGTACAGCGCCCACTGGAATCGCCAGTTGCTCAACACCCTGTACGGCGAGTTGAATGAGCGCGACAAGGCCCAGGCCGAGTGGGGCCGGCTGATCCTTGAACAAAGCACCTGGACCGCTGCCAGCCGCATCGAGAACCTGGCTTCCGAGCAGCTGAAGATGCACGTGCCTGCCGCCGACGAAGTACGGATGGTGGCGCCATGATGAAGCTCGAAGGCGCGCTCTACCCCTGGCGCTTCCGCGTGGTGATCGGCTTGCTGGCGTTGATGGTCGGTGCCATCTGCTGGCGCATCATCGACCTGCAGGTGGTCGACCGTGACTTCCTCAAGGGCCAGGGTGATGCCCGCAGCCTGCGTCATATCCCTATTCCGGCACACCGTGGTCTGATTACCGATCGCAATGGTGAGCCTCTGGCCGTCAGTACGCCTGTCACCACCTTGTGGGCCAACCCCAAGGAAATGCAAGCCTCCAAGGAGCGCTGGCCGCAACTGGCCGCAGCACTGGGGCAAAACGCCCAACAGCTGAGCGAGCGCCTGACCCAGCAGGCCAGCAAAGAATTCATCTACCTGGTCCGCGGCCTGACCCCGGAGCAGGGGCAGCATGTGCTCGACCTGAAAGTGCCGGGTGTATACGGCCTTGAAGAATTCCGCCGCTTCTATCCCGCCGGTGATGTCACCGCGCACATGGTCGGTTTCACCGACCTGGATGACCATGGCCGCGAAGGGGTGGAACTGGCCTACGATGAATGGCTGGCCGGGGTGCCCGGCAAGCGGCAAGTGATCAAGGACCGGCGCGGCCGCTTGATCAAGGACATTCAGGTAACCAAGAACGCCAAGGCCGGCAAGACCTTGGCGTTGTCCATCGACCTGCGCCTGCAATACCTGGCCACTCGCGAACTGCGTAACGCAATCGCCGAACAGGACGCCAAGGCCGGCAGCCTGGTGATCATGGATGTCAAGACCGGTGAGGTCCTGGCGATGGTCAACCAGCCGACCTACAACCCGAACAACCGTCGCACCATGTTCCCGGCGGCGATGCGTAACCGGGCGATCATTGACGTGTTCGAGCCAGGCTCCACGGTCAAACCGATCTCCATGAGCGCCGCATTGGAGAGTGGGCGCTGGAAGCCCACCGACAAGGTCGAGGTGTACCCGGGCAGCTTGCAGATCGGCCGCTACACCATCAAGGACGTGTCCAGGAGCGAGGGGCCGATCCTCGACCTGACCGGCATCCTGATCAACTCCAGTAACGTCGGCATGAGCAAGATCGCCTTCGATATCGGCGGCGAAGCCATCTACCGGGTCATGTCCCAGGTCGGCCTTGGCCAGTACACCGGCCTTGGGTTCCCGGGTGAGCGCGTTGGCAACCTGCCCAACCATCGCGAGTGGCGCAAGGCCGAAACCGCGACCTTGTCCTATGGCTACGGCGTCTCGGTTACCGCCCTGCAGCTGGTGCATGCCTACGCGGCGCTGGCCAACGACGGCAAGATGGTGCCGCTGTCGATCCTCAAGGTCGACAAGGCGCCCGAGGCAGTCCAGGCCATTCCAAAGGACACCGCCGAGACCGTGCAAGGCATGTTGCAGCAAGTGATCGAGGCGCCGCGCGGGGTATTCCGTGCCCAGGTGCCGTTCTATCACGTGGCCGGCAAGTCCGGTACCGCACGTAAAGCCACAGTTGGCGCCAAGGGCTACACCGAAAACGCCTACCGCTCGCTGTTCGCCGGCTTCGGCCCGATGAGCGACCCGCGTTACGCCATTGTCGTGGTCATCGACGAGCCGAGGAAAGGCGGTTATTTCGGTGGTCTGGTATCGGCGCCGGTGTTCAGCAACGTCATGTCGGGCACCCTGCGGCTGATGAATGTGCCGCCAGACAACCTGCCACCGCCTGCCGACCCGCAACAAGTCAATGCAGTACCCGCCAAGGGAGGGCGTGGATGATGACAATGCCATTGAGCAAGCTTTTCGCCCACGCCAGTCGCGACCCGCTGATCCGTGAGCTGACCCTGGACAGCCGTGCTGTGCGCGCAGGTGACCTGTTCCTGGCCGTGCCGGGGGCCAAGGTCGATGGCCGTGACCATATCAGCGACGCGCTGGCCCGTGGTGCCGCCGCAGTCGCTTACGAACAGCAGGGCACCCATGTGCTGCCGATCACCGATGTGCCGCTGATCCCGGTCAAAGGCCTGATCGCCCAGCTGTCGGATATTGCCGGCCGCTTCTATGGCGAGCCGAGCCGTCAGCTGAACCTGGTCGGGGTTACCGGCACCAACGGCAAGACCAGCGTCACTCAGCTGGTGGCCCAGGCGCTCGATGCACTTGGCCAGCGGTGCGGCCTGATCGGTACCCTGGGTACCGGGTTTCATGGTGAGTTGCAGAGCGGTCGGTTGACCACGCCAGACCCGATTGCGGTGCAGTCGACCCTTTATGATCTGAAAAAGGCCGGCGCCAAGGCCGTGGCGATGGAAGTGTCCTCGCATGCCCTGGAACAGGGTCGTGTTGCTGCGCTGGAATTCGATATCGCGGTGATGACCAACCTGTCCCGTGATCATCTGGACTATCACGGCAGCATGGAGGCCTATGAGGCCGCGAAGGCCAAGCTTTTCGCCTGGCCTGGCCTGCGTTGCCAGGTGGTCAACCTGGATGACGGATTCGGGCGTCGCCTGGCGGCTGATTTTGCCCGTCGTCCGAGTGTCGATCATATCGAGACCCGTTTGCTCAGCTATAGCCTGGAAAACTCCGACGCTTCCTTGTATTGCCGTGAAGCCAAATTCGACGACGATGGCGTACGCGCCATCATCGTCACTGCCCAGGGTGAGCGCACCTTGCGCAGCCAGCTGCTGGGCCGCTTCAACTTGAGCAACATGCTCGCGGCCGTGGCCACTCTGATGGCTCTGGATTATTCGCTGGATGAAATCCTCAAGGTCACCCCGCAATTGCAGGGCCCGGTGGGCCGCATGCAGCGCCTTGGCGGTGGTGAGAAGCCGCTGGTGGTGGTCGACTACGCGCACACTCCTGACGCCCTGGAAAAAGTACTCCAGGCCCTGCGCCCGCACGCCCACGGCCAATTGCTGTGCCTGTTCGGTTGTGGCGGCGATCGCGATCGTGGCAAGCGTCCGCTGATGGCCGAGGTGGCCGAGCGCCTGGCTGACCGTGTACTGGTCACTGACGATAACCCCCGTACCGAAGACCCGCAGGCCATCTTCAACGACATTCGCCCTGGTTTTGCCCGGCCCGCCGAGGTCGAGTTCATCGCTGGCCGTGGCGAGGCCATTGCACACCTGGTCGCTTCT
Source organism: Pseudomonas sp. SG-MS2 (assembly GCF_009933855.1). Taxonomy (NCBI): domain Bacteria; kingdom Pseudomonadati; phylum Pseudomonadota; class Gammaproteobacteria; order Pseudomonadales; family Pseudomonadaceae; genus Pseudomonas; species Pseudomonas sp. SG-MS2. Next base: position 14,028 of record NZ_MOMO01000179.1, read on the forward strand.
GCTGCCGCCTCGGACGTCATCGTCCTGGCCGGCAAGGGGCACGAGGATTACCAGGAAATCAATGGCCAGCGCCATGACTTCTCCGATCTGGTCGAAGCCGAAAAGGCACTTGCAGCCTGGGAGGCTCCACATGCTTAAGCCCCTGACACTCAGCCAGCTGACCGCAGCACTGAGCGCTCGCCTGGTCGGCGCAGACGCCAGCTTCAGCGGTGTCAGCATCGACAGCCGCAGCGTCGGCGCCGGGCAGTTGTTCGTCGCCCTGGCGGGGCCGCGTTTCGATGGCCACGACTACCTGGCCGATGTGCAGGCCAAGGGGGCTGTGGCAGCGCTGGTGGAGCGTGAAGTGGCCGATGTCGACCTGCCGCAACTGGTGGTTGCCGACAGTCGTCTGGCCCTCGGCCAGCTTGGTGCGCTGAACCGTGCCGGCTACGACAAACCTGTGGTAGCGATCACCGGCTCCAGCGGCAAGACCACGGTCAAAGAGATGCTTGCCTGCATCCTGCGTACCCGTGGCCCTGTTCATGCCACCCGTGGCAACCTGAACAACGATCTGGGTGCACCGCTGACCCTGCTGGAAATTGCCCCGCAGCACAGCGCCGCCGTCATTGAGCTGGGCGCTTCGCGCATTGGCGAGATCCGCTATACCGTGGGCCTCACCCAGCCACAGGTGGTCATCATCAACAACGCAGGTACTGCCCACGTCGGCGAGTTCGGCGGGCCAGAGAAGATCGTTGAAGCCAAGGGCGAGATTCTCGAAGGGCTGGGCGAGGGTGGCACGGCCATCCTCAACCTGGACGACAAGGCCTTTGCCATCTGGAAGGCGCGCGCGGGTGCGCACAAGGTCATCAGCTTTGCCCGCAGCGACGCCCGCGCCGACTTCCATGCCACCGACATCGGGCGCGACGCGCGGGGTTGCCCGTCGTTCACACTGCATGGCGCCGGCGCATCGGTGGCCGTGCAGCTCAATGTGCTCGGTGAGCATAACGTCAGCAACGCCTTGGCCGCCGCCGCCGCCGCCCATGCCGTTGGTCTGAGCCTGAGCGGCATTGCCGCCGGCCTGAACGCCATGCAGCCGGTCAAGGGCCGTACCGTGGCGCAAATCGCCCCGAATGGCGTGCGCGTGATCGATGACAGTTACAACGCAAATCCCACCTCGATGTGCGCGGCCATTGATATACTCGCCGGCTTTTCCGGGCGCACCGTTCTGGTGCTGGGGGATATCGGCGAGCTGGGGCAGTGGGCCGAAGAAGGCCACCGTCAGGTGGGCGATTACGCGCGCGGTAAGGTCGATGCCCTGTATGCAGTGGGTACCAACATGACACATGCGGTCAAGGCGTTCGGCGCCAATGGCCGTCATTTCGCAACTCAAGCTGAGCTGATCGAGGCCGTTCGTGCCGAAACTGCCAGCAACACCACTATCTTGATCAAGGGCTCGCGCAGCGCTGCGATGGAAAACGTCGTGGCTGCATTGTGCGGTGCCAGCGGGGAGAAACATTAATGCTGCTGCTGTTGGCTGAGTATCTGCAACAGTTCCACAAAGGCTTCGCGGTCTTCCAGTACCTGTCCCTGCGCGGGATCCTTGGCGTACTGACCGCGTTGTCGCTGGCGCTGTGGCTGGGCCCGTGGATGATCCGTACCCTGCAGATCCGCCAGATCGGTCAGGCCGTCCGTAATGACGGCCCGCAATCGCACTTGTCCAAATCCGGCACGCCAACCATGGGTGGTGCCTTGATCCTGTCCGCCATCGGCATCAGCACCCTGCTGTGGGCCGACCTGTCGAACCGCTATGTGTGGACGGTACTGATCGTCACGCTGCTGTTCGGCGCCATCGGCTGGGTCGACGACTACCGCAAGGTGATCGAAAAGAACTCGCGCGGCCTGCCTAGCCGCTGGAAGTACTTCTGGCAGTCGGTGTTCGGCCTGACGGCGGCGGTCTTCCTGTACCAGACGGCCCCGACCACAGTCGAAACCACCCTGATCGTGCCGTTCCTCAAGGACGTCACCATCCCGCTGGGCATCGGCTTCGTCGTCCTCACCTACTTCGTCATCGTCGGCTCGAGCAATGCGGTCAACCTGACCGATGGCCTTGATGGCCTGGCGATCATGCCGACGGTGATGGTTGGCGGTGCGCTGGGCATCTTCTGCTACCTGTCGGGTAACGTGAAGTTCGCTGAGTACTTGCTCATTCCTTATGTGCCGGGGTCGGGTGAGCTCATCGTGTTCTGCGGCGCGCTGATCGGCGCCGGCCTGGGCTTTTTGTGGTTCAACACCTATCCGGCCCAGGTGTTCATGGGTGACGTCGGCGCGCTGGCGCTGGGCGCTGCACTGGGCACCATCGCCGTGATCGTACGCCAGGAAATCGTGCTGTTCATCATGGGGGGCATCTTCGTGATGGAAACCCTGTCGGTGGTGATCCAGGTCGCTTCCTTCAAGCTGACCGGCAAGCGCGTGTTCCGCATGGCACCGATCCACCACCACTTTGAACTCAAGGGTTGGCCTGAACCACGGGTGATTGTCCGTTTCTGGATCATCACCGTGATTCTGGTGCTGATCGGCCTTGCAACCCTGAAACTGAGGTAGACGAGCGTGTCACTGATCGCTTCCGACCAATTCCGCATCGTTGTCGGCCTCGGCAAGAGCGGCATGTCCCTGGTTCGCTTCCTGGCGAACCAGGGCATTGCCTTTGCGGTCGCCGACACCCGCGAGCAACCGCCGGAACTGGACACCCTGCGCCGTGATTACCCGCAGGTGGAAGTACGCTGTGGTGAACTGGACGTGGACTTCCTGTGCCGCGCCAACGAGTTGTATGTGAGCCCAGGCCTGGCACTGGCCACGCCGGCCCTGCAGCAGGCGGCGGCGCGTGGCGTGAAGCTGTCCGGTGACATCGAACTGTTCGCCCGCCATGCCAAGGCGCCGATCGTGGCGATCAGTGGCTCCAATGCGAAAAGCACGGTAACCACCCTGGTCGGCGAGATGGCCGCCAAGGCCGGCAAGCGCGTGGCCGTCGGCGGCAACCTGGGTACACCGGCCCTGGACCTGCTCAGTGATGATGTCGAGTTGTATGTCATGGAGCTGTCGAGCTTCCAGCTGGAAACCACCGACCAGCTCAATGCCGAAGTTGCTACCGTGCTGAACATCAGCGAAGACCACATGGACCGCTACAGCGGCCTGCCGGCCTATCACCTGGCCAAGCACCGGATATTCCGTGGCGCCCGCCAAGTGGTGGTGAACCGCCAGGATGCCCTGAGCCGGCCGTTGCCGGTCGAAAATCGCCCGTGCTGGAGCTTTGGCCTGAATCAGCCGGACTTCAAGGCCTTCGGCTTGCGTGAAGTCGAGGGCGAGAAGTATCTGGCTTTCGAGTTCCAGGCACTGATGCCGGTCCGTGACCTGAAAATTCGGGGTGCCCACAACCAGAGCAACGCCCTGGCGGCCCTGGCCCTCGGGCATGCCGCCGGTCTGCCGTTCGAGCCGATGCTCGAAGCCCTGCGCGAATTCGGCGGCCTGGCCCATCGTTGCCAATGGGTGCGTGCGCGCAACGGTGTGAGCTGGTACGACGATTCCAAGGCGACCAACGTCGGTGCTGCCCTGGCCGCCATCGAAGGCCTGGGCGCGGATATCGACGGCAAGCTGGTGCTGATCGCCGGCGGCGACGGCAAGGGTGCCGATTTTGCCGCCCTGCGTGAGCCGGTGGCACGTTTTTGCCGCGCCGTTGTGTTGCTCGGCCGTGATGCCGAACGCCTGGCCGAGGCGCTAGGTGATGCCGTGCCGCTGGTGCGGGTCAAGACGCTGGACGAGGCCGTGCAGCAATGCGCCGAGCTGGCCCTGCCGGGTGACGCCGTGTTGCTGTCGCCGGCGTGCGCCAGCCTCGACATGTTCAAGAACTTTGAAGAACGCGGGCGGCTGTTCGCCCAGGCGGCGGGAGGGCTGGCATGATCTTCGGCATCCTCAAGCCGTACCCGTCGCCGCTTATCAGCGGCCGTGGCATCGACCTCGACTTCGCCTTCCTGGCCGGCTGCCTGGCGCTACTCGGCCTGGGCCTGGTGATGATCACCTCGGCGTCGTCGGAGGTGGCCGCAGTACAGTCAGGCAACCCGCTGTACCACATGTTCCGCCATCTGGTTTACGTGGCCATTGGCCTGGTCGCCTGTGGTGCGACCCTGCTGGTGCCGATCGCCACGTGGCAGCGCATGGGCTTCATGATGCTGGTTGGCGCCTTTGGCCTGCTGGTACTGGTGCTGGTGCCTGGCATCGGTCGGGAAGTGAACGGCTCGATGCGCTGGATCGGCTTCAGCTTCTTCAACGTCCAGCCTTCGGAGATCGCCAAGGTCTTCGTGGTCATTTATCTCGCCGGCTACCTGGTACGTCGGCAGACCGAAGTGCGCGAAAGCTGGATGGGCTTTTTCAAACCGTTCATCGTGCTGCTGCCGATGGCCGGCCTGCTGCTGATGGAGCCGGACTTCGGTGCCACCGTGGTCATGATGGGCGCTGCCGCAGCCATGCTGTTCCTCGGCGGCGTAGGGTTGTTCCGCTTCAGCCTGATGGTGGTGCTGGCGGTGGTCGCAGTGTTCGTGCTGGTGCAGGCGCAGCCCTACCGGATGGCGCGCCTGATCACTTTTACCGACCCCTGGTCCGACCAGTTCGGCTCTGGTTACCAGTTGACCCAGGCATTGATCGCCTTCGGCCGCGGCGAGTGGCTGGGCGTAGGGCTGGGCAACAGTGTGCAAAAGCAGTTCTATCTGCCTGAAGCGCACACCGACTTCGTGTTCTCGGTACTCGCCGAGGAGTTGGGCGTGGTCGGTTCGCTGGTGACCATCGCGCTGTTCGTATTCGTGACCGTGCGCGCCCTCTACATCGGCCTGTGGGCCGAGAAGGCCAAGCAGTACTTTGCCGCCTACATGGCATTTGGCCTGGCGTTCCTGTGGATTGGCCAGTTCCTGATCAACATTGGCGTGAACGTCGGCTTGCTGCCGACCAAGGGCCTGACCTTGCCCTTCCTCAGTTACGGGGGCAGCTCCCTGGTGATCTGCTGTGCCTGCGTCGGCTTGTTGCTGCGTATCGAATGGGAAAGCCGCACGCACCTGGGCAGCGAGGAACACGAATTCAGCGAAAGCGATTTTGCCGAGGAGACCAGTCATGGCCGCTGACGGCAAAAACGTACTGATCATGGCGGGTGGCACCGGAGGCCATGTGTTCCCGGCCCTGGCCTGCGCACGTGAGTTCCAGGCGCGCGGCTATACCGTGCACTGGCTGGGCACCCCCCGTGGCATCGAGAATGAGCTGGTCCCCCAGGCCGGCCTGGCGCTGCACCTGATCCAGGTCAGCGGCTTGCGTGGCAAGGGCAAGCTGTCGCTGCTCAAGGCACCGTTTACCCTGGTCAAGGCCGTGCTCCAGGCGCGGCGTATCATTGGCCAGCTCAAGCCGGTCTGCGTGATCGGCTTCGGTGGCTATGTGACCGGCCCTGGCGGCGTCGCCGCGCGTCTGTGCGGTGTGCCGCTGGTGATTCACGAACAGAACGCCCGCGCCGGTACCGCCAATCGCCTGCTGGTGCCGTTGTCGGCGCGTGTCTGCGAGGCTTTCCCAGGCACGTTTGAAGCTGGCGAAAAGCTGCGTACCACCGGCAATCCGGTGCGCCCTGAGCTGTTCATGGATGCGCAGCGTGCGCCCTTGGGCGAGCGCCGTGCCCGCCTGTTGGTCATGGGTGGCAGCCTGGGTGCGGAACCATTGAACAAATTGTTGCCTAAGGCCCTGTCCGAGGTGCCCGCTGACCTGCGGCCCGAGGTGTTCCATCAGGCCGGCAAGCACCACGCGCCGATCACCGCCGAGCGTTATCAAGAGGCGGGTGTCGAGGCTCAGGTAGAGCCGTTCATCAAGGACATGGCCCACGCCTATGGCTGGGCCGACCTGGTGGTGTGCCGGGCCGGTGCCCTGACCGTCAGCGAGCTCGCGGCGGCCGGCCTGCCTTCGATGCTGGTGCCTTTGCCCCATGCCATCGACGACCACCAGACCCATAACGCCCAATATCTGGCTCGGGAAGGCGCCGCCTTCCTCATGCCACAAGCGACAACTGGCGCAGCGCAACTCGCTGAACGCCTGAACGAGGTGCTGATGCAACCCGAGAAACTCAACACCATGGCACGCACCGCACGGGGCCTTGCCAAACCTTCCGCAACCAGCACCGTGGTCGATATCTGCCTGGAGGTGGCCCATGGTTGAAAGCCAGAAAGCCATGCCCCAGCCGAAGATGGGCCGTATTCATCGTATCCACTTCGTCGGTATCGGCGGCGTGGGCATGTGCGGTATTGCCGAAGTGCTGCTGAACCTGGGCTATGAAGTGTCCGGCTCCGACCTCAAGGTGTCGCCGGTTACCCAGCGCCTGGAGTCGTTCGGTGCCGAGATCTTCGTTGGCCACCGTGCCGAAAACGCCGCCAATGCCGATGTACTGGTGGTGTCCAGCGCCATCAACCCGGCCAACCCGGAAGTCGCCACTGCGCTTGAACGGCGCATTCCCGTGGTGCCGCGTGCCGAAATGCTCGCTGAGCTGATGCGCTACCGCCATGGTGTGGCGGTTGCCGGTACCCATGGCAAAACCACCACCACCAGCCTGCTGGCCTCGGTATTTGCCGCCGGTGGCCTGGACCCGACGTTCGTCATCGGTGGCCGCCTGACCGCTGCCGGCACCAATGCGCAGTTGGGAACCAGCCGTTACCTGATCGCCGAAGCCGACGAAAGCGACGCCAGCTTCCTGCACCTGCAGCCGATGGTTGCTGTGGTCACCAACATCGACGCCGACCACATGGCCACCTACGAGGGTGACTTCAACAAACTGAAGAAAACCTTCGTCGAGTTCCTGCACAACCTGCCGTTCTACGGCCTGGCCGTGATGTGCCTGGACGACCCGGTGGTGCGTGAGATCCTGCCGCAGGTCAAGCGCCCGACCGTGACCTACGGTTTCAGCGAAGAGGCCGACATCCGCGCGATCAACGTCAGCCAGAAGGGCATGCAGACCCACTTCACCGTGCTGCGCCGTGATCGTGAGCCGCTGGAAGTGTCGGTCAACATGCCGGGTAACCACAACGTGCTCAATGCCCTGGCCACCATCGCCATCGCCACCGACGAAGGCATCAGCGACGAAGCCATCGTGCAGGGGCTTTCGGGCTTCCAGGGTGTCGGTCGACGCTTCCAGGTGTACGGCGAACTGCCGGTTGAAGGCGGCAGCGTGATGCTGGTCGACGACTACGGCCACCACCCGACCGAAGTGGCGGCGGTGATCAAGGCTGTACGCGGTGGCTGGCCAAGCCGTCGCCTGGTTATCGTCTACCAGCCACACCGTTACAGCCGCACCCGTGACCTGTACGACGATTTCGTGCAGGTGCTGGGCGATGCCAACGTGCTGCTGCTGATGGAGGTGTACCCGGCCGGTGAAGAGCCGATACCCGGTGCCGACAGCCGTCAGCTGTGCCACAGCATCCGCCAGCGCGGCAAGCTGGACCCGATCTACATCGAACGCGGCGCCGAGCTGGCACCGCTGGTCAAGCCGCTGCTGCGTGCCGGTGACATCCTGCTGTGCCAGGGTGCCGGCGATGTCGGTGGCCTGGCCCCGCAATTGATGAAAAGCCCGCTGTTCGCTGGCGCCAAGCAGGAGAAGTCGAAATGACCAGCGCCTACGAGAAACTGCATTCGACCCTGGACGTCAACGCGTTCGGTCGTGTCGCTGTACTGTACGGCGGCAAGAGCGCCGAGCGTGAAGTCTCGCTCAAGTCGGGCGCTGCCGTGATCGAGGCGCTGCGCAGCGCCGGTGTCGACGTGGTCGCCATCGACGTGGGCGACGACCTGCTGGCCCGCCTGCAAAGCGAGAAGATCGACCGTGCCTTCATCATCCTGCACGGCCGCGGCGGTGAGGATGGCAGCATGCAAGGCCTGCTGGAGTGCCTGGGCATTCCCTACACCGGCAGTGGCATCCTCGCCTCGGCCCTGGCCATGGACAAGCTGCGGACCAAGCAGGTATGGCAAAGCCTGGGCATTCCGACCCCGCGTCATGCTGTGCTGGCCAGCGAAGAAGATTGTGTTGTAGCCGGTACGGAACTGGGCTTCCCGCTGATCGTCAAACCTGCCCATGAAGGCTCTAGCATCGGCATGGCCAAGGTGAACAGCGAGCAGGAACTGGTCGCTGCCTGGCAAGACGCCGCCAAATACGATTCTCAGGTGCTGGTCGAGCAATGGATTCACGGCCCGGAGTTCACCATTGCCGTTCTGCGTGGCCAGGTGCTGCCGCCGATCGCCCTGGGCACTCCGCACGTGTTCTACGACTACGACGCCAAGTACATCGCCAATGACACCCAGTACCGCATTCCGTGCGGGCTGGACAGTGCCAAGGAGCAGGAGCTTATCGACCTGACCGCGCGCGCCTGCGATGCCATCGGCATTGAAGGCTGGGGCCGTCTGGACGTGATGCAGGACGAGCAGGGCCGGTTCTGGCTGCTCGAAGTAAACACCGCACCGGGCATGACTGATCATAGCCTGGTGCCCATGGCGGCCCGCGCGGCCGGTCTGGACTTCCAGCAACTGGTGCTGGCGATCCTGGCCGACAGCGTAGCGACGCGAGGTTAACAAACCATGCAAGGCGCAATGATACGTCAGCAGCAACCCGTTACCGGCCGTAGCAAGCCGGTGCCGCGTGGTGCCAGCCGACTGGTGGCCGACGAGCCCGTATCGGCGCGCCTGCCGCGGCCCAGCCTGGGCGGCCTCAAGCGCCTGCTGTGGCCGGTGTTGCTGGTGGCCGCAGGCTTTGGCGCCTACGAGGGCGCCATTCGCCTGATGCCGTACGCCGACCGGCCGATCACCAAGATCGACGTGCAGGGCGACCTCAGTTACATCAGTCAGCAGTCGGTGCAGCAGCGGATCGCGCCATACGTGGCAGCGAGTTTCTTCAGCGTCGACCTCACGGCGATGCGAGCCGAGCTCGAGCAGATGCCATGGATCGCCCACGCCGAAGTACGCCGGGTTTGGCCGGACGAGGTGGTGATTCGCCTGGAAGAACAGTTGCCGGTGGCACGCTGGGGTGAGGAAGCCTTGCTCAACAACCAGGGCCAGGCCTTCACCCCGCGCGAGCTGGCCAACTACGAGCATCTGCCACAGTTGGCCGGGCCGCAGCGTGCCCAGCAGCAAGTCATGCAGCAGTATCAGGTTTTGAGCCAGATGCTGCGCCCCTTGGGCTTTTCCATCGCTCGCCTGGAGCTGCGCGAGCGTGGCAGCTGGTTCCTGACCACCGGTGCGGGCAGCACCGGGCAGGGCGTCGAGCTGCTGCTGGGGCGCGATCATCTGGTGGAGAAGATGCGCCGTTTCATTGCCATTTACGACAAGACACTCAAAGAGCAGATCACCAACATCGCCCGCATTGATCTGCGTTATTCCAACGGACTTGCCGTTGGTTGGCGGGAACCGAACGCACCGACGACGGCCCAACCCGCCGTTGCGAAGAATTAGAGAGAGGCAGGACCATGGCAAACGCGCATAGCGGCAAAATGATCGTCGGGCTGGACATTGGCACCTCCAAGGTGGTGGCGCTGGTGGGTGAAGTTGGCGAAGACGGTACCCTGGAGATCGTCGGGATCGGTACTCACCCTTCCCGCGGCCTGAAGAAGGGCGTGGTGGTGAACATCGAGTCCACCGTGCAGTCGATCCAGCGCGCAGTGGAAGAAGCGCAGCTGATGGCTGGCTGCCGCATCCACTCGGCGTTCGTCGGCGTGGCCGGCAACCATATCCGCAGCCTGAACTCCCACGGCATCGTCGCCATTCGCGACCGCGAGGTCAGCCTTGCCGACCTCGAGCGTGTGCTTGACGCTGCCCAGGCCGTGGCCATTCCGGCTGACCAGCGCGTGCTGCACACCCTGCCGCAGGACTACGTGATCGATAACCAGGAAGGTGTGCGCGAGCCGCTGGGCATGTCTGGCGTGCGCCTGGAAGCCAAGGTTCACGTGGTCACTTGCGCGGTCAACGCGGCGCAGAACATCGAGAAGTGCGTGCGCCGTTGTGGCCTGGAAATCGACGACATCATCCTCGAGCAACTGGCCTCGGCCTACTCGGTGCTGACCGACGATGAGAAAGAGCTCGGTGTGTGCCTGGTGGACATCGGCGGCGGCACCACCGACATCGCCATCTTCACCGAAGGCGCGATCCGTCACACTGCGGTCATCCCGATTGCCGGCGACCAGGTCACCAACGACATCGCCATGGCCCTGCGTACACCCACCCAGTACGCCGAGGAAATCAAGATCCGTTACGCCTGCGCCTTGGCCAAACTGGCCGGCGCCGGCGAGACCATCAAGGTGCCGAGCGTGGGCGACCGCCCACCGCGCGAACTGTCGCGCCAGGCCCTGGCCGAGGTGGTAGAGCCCCGTTACGACGAGCTTTTCACGCTGATCCAGGCCGAGCTGCGCCGCAGCGGTTACGAGGACCTGGTGCCGGCCGGCATCGTCCTCACCGGCGGCACCGCGAAGATGGAAGGCGCCGTGGAACTGGCCGAAGAAATCTTCCACATGCCGGTACGCCTGGGCGTACCGCACAGCGTTCGGGGGCTGAGCGACGTGGTGCGCAACCCGATCTATTCCACCGGCGTGGGCTTGCTCGCTTACGGCCTGCAGAAGCAGTCCGAAGACTTGCCCCTGACCGGTAACAGCAGCAGCAACAGCTATGGCGATGAACCGAAGGCCCCAGTGCTTGAGCGCTTCAAGCGGTGGGTTCAGGGCAACTTCTAAGTTTCAAAGCAGTAGTGGTAGGCGCGACAACTAGAGAACTGAAAGGAGAGGGAAAATGTTCGAGCTCGTAGACAACGTCCCGCAAAGCCCGGTCATCAAGGTGATCGGTGTCGGCGGTGGCGGCGGCAACGCCGTCAACCACATGGTGAAAAGCAGCATCGAAGGCGTCGAGTTCATCTGCGCCAACACCGATGCTCAGGCGCTGAAAAACATCGGCGCGCGCACCATCCTGCAACTGGGTACCGGGGTCACCAAAGGCCTTGGTGCCGGTGCCAATCCGGAAGTCGGCCGTCAGGCTGCTCTGGAAGACCGTGAGCGCATCGCCGAGGTGCTGCAGGGCACCAACATGGTGTTCATCACCACCGGCATGGGCGGCGGTACCGGTACCGGTGCAGCGCCGATCATCGCCGAAGTGGCGAAGGAAATGGGCATTCTCACGGTTGCCGTGGTAACCCGTCCGTTCCCGTTCGAAGGTCGCAAACGTATGCAGATCGCCGATGAAGGCATCCGCATGCTGGCCGAGAGCGTCGACTCGCTGATCACCATTCCCAACGAGAAGCTGCTGACCATCCTGGGCAAGGATGCCAGCCTGCTGTCCGCCTTTGCCAAGGCTGACGATGTACTGGCCGGTGCCGTTCGCGGTATTTCCGACATCATCAAGCGCCCTGGCATGATCAACGTCGACTTCGCCGACGTGCGCACCGTGATGGGCGAGATGGGCATGGCGATGATGGGTACTGGTTGCGCCAGCGGCCCGAACCGTGCTCGCGAAGCCACCGAGGCGGCAATCCGCAACCCGCTGCTCGAAGACGTCAACCTGCAGGGCGCCCGCGGCATCCTGGTGAACATCACCGCAGGCCCTGACCTGTCGCTGGGCGAGTACTCCGATGTGGGTAGCATCATCGAAGCCTTCGCCTCCGACCACGCGATGGTCAAGGTGGGCACCGTGATCGACCCGGACATGCGCGATGAGTTGCACGTGACCGTGGTGGCCACCGGCCTGGGCGCGCGTATCGAGAAGCCGGTCAAGGTGGTCGACAACACCCTGCAGACTGCCCAGCAGGCGTACGAGGCCTCCAACCCGGCCCCTGTTCGTCAGGAGCAGCCAGCGGTCAACTACCGTGACCTGGAGCGTCCGACCGTGATGCGCAACCAGGCCCACGCAGGCGCTGCCGCAGCAGCTAAACTCAACCCTCAGGATGACTTGGACTACCTGGATATCCCGGCCTTCCTGCGTCGTCAGGCCGATTAATGGAATTTATCAGGGGTATAAGGGTGATTGGTGTTCAGCAAAGGCCGGGTCTGTTATCATCCTCAGCCTTTGTTGATACCTGTTCGCAATTTGCGCTGAAGCGGCCAATGCCATGATTAGACAACGCACCCTGAAGAATACCATCCGTGCCACAGGCGTCGGCCTGCACTCCGGGGAGAAGGTCTATCTGACCCTCAAGCCTGCGCCTGTCGATACCGGCATCGTCTTCCGTCGCGCCGACCTCGACCCTGTGGTCGAGATCCCGGCACGTGCGGCCAACGTCGGTGAGACCACCATGTCCACCACGCTGGTCAACGGTGACGTCAAGGTCGATACCGTCGAGCACCTGCTTTCCGCCATGGCGGGGTTGGGCATCGATAACGCCTACGTCGAGCTCTCCGCCTCGGAAGTTCCGATCATGGATGGCAGCGCCGGTCCCTTCGTATTCCTGATTCAGTCTGCCGGCCTGGAAGAGCAGGACGCAGCCAAGAAGTTCATCCGCATCCTGCGTGAAGTGACAGTGGAGGAGGGCGACAAGCGCGCTACCTTCCTGCCTTTCGAAGGCTTCAAGGTGAGCTTCGAGATCGACTTCGATCACCCGGTCCTCAAGGGCCAGACCCAGAGCGCCGTCGTCGACTTCTCCAGCACTTCGTTCGTCAAGGAAGTCAGCCGCGCCCGTACTTTCGGCTTCATGCGTGACATCGAGTACCTGCGCAAGCACAACCTTGCGCTGGGTGGCAGTGTCGAGAACGCCATCGTTGTCGATGAGACCGGTGTCCTTAACGAAGACGGCCTTCGCTCCGAAGACGAGTTCGTCAAGCACAAGATCCTCGACGCCATCGGCGACCTTTACCTGCTGGGCAACAGCCTGATTGGCGAGTTCAAGGGCTACAAGTCCGGGCACGCGCTGAACAACCAGCTGCTGCGCAAGCTGATCAATGAGACCGATGCCTGGGAAGTGGTCACTTTCGAAGATGCCAGTACGGCACCGATCTCTTATATGCGCCCTGTTGCGGCCGTGTAAGTTCGAACACTCTCTCTAGTGATTAAGGCCACCTTCGGGTGGCCTTTTTTATGGGTTGTGCTCAGGCCTGCTGACTCAACCCTTGCCCTTGGCGTGACTGGCCAGGCGTTCCAGTGCTTCACGCAGCTTGGGGTCGGTGATGCCTTCGGCGGAACCCCGAATGCCTTCGGCGGCATTGGTCGACAGCTCGGTCATGTTACCGCCGCGCTTGGCCGGAACCAGCGGCGGCTGCACCTTGTAAAGGATGCGCTGAAGGTTGCCGAACGCTTCCAGCGCCTGCAGCTGACGCATCAGGCGCTTCTGCTGATAGCGCAGGCGGGTGGCCCAGTGCCCGTCCGTGACCACCAGCAGCAGCGTGCCGTCGCGCCACGAAGCCACGTGGCAGTGCTCGCGGGCTGCCGGTTGCAACTGGCTTTCCAGCAGGCGCTGCAGGTGCGCCAGGCGTTCGGCCTGGTTCAGCAACAGGCGCAGCG